>JAFAQG010000506.1 GCA_019246575.1 Acidobacteriaceae bacterium | reverse complement strand
GAGCCGGACGTGCATTTCGAATGTGACGACGTGCTCGTGGCGGTCGGCCAGGAGAACGCTTTTTCCTGGATCGAGCGCGACATAGGACTCGAGTTCGATCGCCGCGGTTTGCCCGTCGTTGACGAGACCACGATGCAGTCCACGCATCCCAAGGTGTTTTTCGGCGGTGACGCGGCGTTCGGGCCCAAGAACATCATCTGGGCAGTTGAGCACGCGCATCAAGCGGCTATTTCGATTCACAACTACTGCGAGAGTGCTCCGGTGACGCATCGGCCTCCGTACGGTATGAACCTGATCAGCCAAAAGATGGGGATCAGCGAGTGGAGTTACCACAACGACTACAATCCCGTGATGCGCCAGAAAATGCAGCATGTGGATCTGGTGGAGCGCTTCGAGAGATTGAACGTCGAGGTGGAACTCGGATTTACGGCGGAACAGACGGCGCGCGAAGTGGAGCGCTGCCTCAACTGCGACATCGAGACGGCTTTCGTTCCGCCGCGCTGCATCGAATGCGACGCCTGCATCGACGTATGTCCGGTGCAATGCCTCACGATCACGCGCAATGGCGACGAGCTGGAATTACGAACGCGGCTTTCCGCACCGGCGTTGAATTTAGACCAGGCACTGTATGTATCCGCACCGCTTCCACAGACCGGGCGAATCATGGCGAAGGATGAAGACGTTTGCGTTCACTGCGGCCTGTGCGCCGAACGATGTCCTACGGCGGCATGGGACATGCAGAAGTTTGAGCTGTTAATTCCATACGCAGGCACAAGGGCATGCAGCAGCAGTTCCGTACCGGCATAAACGATTTCGCTCTTAAGCTTGCCAACGTAAACGGAACAGGATCGGCCAGCGCCAACGGCCTCCTGATGCAAGCCAATTTCCGGATGGGAATTCCGGTCTCCGGAAAGAATCTGTTCCCGTCGAACATTCAGGGACTGCCGACCTGGTACGAGATTCGCGTCAATAAAGACGGCTACACGGCTCGCGCGTTGAATTACGACCTGATGGTTGCGATGAATGCGCAGACGTATCAGCGCGACATTCAAGAGGTGCGGGCGGGCGGATATGTGCTGTACGATTCGAGCTGGCCGCTTGAGCGATCGCTCTATCGCGAGGATGTTCACTTTTTGCCCGTTCCGCTTGCGCAGATGTGTAACGAGCATTTCCCCGATCCTCGCCAGCGGATCCTGATGAAGAACATCGCGTATGCGGGGTCGCTAGTCGCGGTACTCGACATCGATATGCCAATTATCGAGGAGTTGCTGACAGAGACATTCGCGGGGAAGGCAGCGCTAAAAGAATCGAACCGACAAGCGTTGCACATCGGCTATGACTATGCGAAAGCGCACTTCGATTGCCCGCTTCCCCTTCATCTCGAGAAGATGGAAGCGAACGCGGACAAGATTCTGATCGACGGGAACACGGCGACGGCTCTCGGCTGCTTATATGCGGGGGCGACGGTAGCGGCCTGGTATCCGATTACACCTGCGACGTCGGTGATGGATGCCTTCCGGCAGTTTTGTGAGAAGTTTCGGCGCGATCCGGAGACCGGCCGCAATAATTTCTGCATTCTGCAAGCCGAAGACGAGCTCGCCGCGATAGGTATGGTGATCGGCGCTTGCTGGAACGGCGCTCGCGCATTTACTTCGACGGCAGGTCCCGGCATCTCGCTGATGAACGAACTGCTCGGGTTGGCTTACTATTCCGAAATTCCAGCGGTGGTCATCGATGTGCAGCGCGTGGGGCCTTCGACAGGAATGCCGACGCGAACGCAGCAAGGCGATTTGATCGAGTGCGCTTACGCTTCGCACGGCGATACGAAGCACATTCTGTTGTTTCCGGCAAATCCGGCCGAGTGCTTCGAGTTTGCGGTACAGTGTTTCGATCTCGCAGAGCGCTTCCAGACGCCCGTGATCATGCTTTCCGATCTGGATATCGGGATGAACGACTGGGTCGTGCGGCGTCTGACGTGGGATGACTCGTACCGGCCCGACCGGGGTCGCGTGCTGTCAGAGGAAGACCTTCGAGACCTTCCGAAGTTTTACCGCTACACGGGTGAAGACGAGAATCATGTGCCCCCGCGCACGGTGCCGGGCGTTCACCCGAACGGAGCATACGTGACGCGGGGCTCCGGGCATAACAAGTTCGGCGGATACACGGAGGTCCCAAACGAATACCAGGAAGTGGTGGATCGCCTGGCCCGGAAGCACAAATCCGCGGCGAACTTTGTTCCGCTGCCGCACATTCACAATCGTGCGGATGCACGATTTGGAGTGATTACGATCGGCGGGTGCGATCCGGCGGTGCAGGAGGCTTTGGATCTGCTGGCCAAAGAGGGA
>JAFAQG010000504.1 GCA_019246575.1 Acidobacteriaceae bacterium | reverse complement strand
CATCGGACACGGCTCGCAGCTTGCATACAGGTCGCAATCGGAAAGGTGAAAGCTGCCAAGCGCCTGACACGCCGCCCGTATCGCCACCACTTCGGCATGAGCCGTCGGATCGTTGCTTCCGGTGACCAGATTTACGCCCGTCGCAAGTACCCTGTCATCTCTGACGATCACGGCGCCGAACGGACCACCGCGTTCCGAGCGAACGTTCTCAACGCCTAGCGCAACTGCCTGCTGCAACCACCGCTCGTGAGTTCCGCTCATGAACTCGAGGTTCGGTTACCCCACCCTCCTCCACCGGGTGTCTCAATGCGCACCACCGTTCCTGCGGGAACTTCAAGATTGCACTTGCCCGGCAGCTCCGTCTGCGAATCGGACCGTATCAGCAGGTTGCGTCCGGTGTTGCCGTCTGCGCCGCCCTGCAACCCGTATGGTGCAAATTTGCGGCGCTCGCTGAGAATGGTCACCTGTGCCGGACCGAGCAGCTCGACTTCACGCACCAGTCCGTCACCGCCGCGAAATCTTCCGGAGCCGCCCGACCCCCGCCTGTATGCATATCGGCGAACCCGCAGCGGATACGCATACTCCAGCGCTTCAACCGGCGTGTTGAGCGAGTTTGTCATGTGCGTGTGAACGCCCGAGACGCCGTCCGATCTCGAGGTCGCACCCGCACCTCCGGCGATCGTCTCATAGTACGCGAAAAGACGGCCGGTACGCGGGTCCACTCCGCCGATCGTCACATTGTTCATCGTTCCCGAGCTCGCCGCCGGAATCCGGTCGGGTATCGCTTTCGACAGCGCCCGCATCAGCACGTCGACGATGCGCTGCGACGTTTCAACGTTCCCTCCCGCAACCGCTGCGGGAGGGCGCGCATTGACAACTGTTTGTTCCGGCGCAGTCAGCTCGACAGGCCGCATCAGCCCGGCACTCGGCGCGGCTTCCTCGGGCAACAAGCAGCGCAATACATAAAACACCGCCGAGTACGTCACCGCGAACACCGCGTTCAAACTGCCTCGCGTCTGCGCTGCCGATCCCGTGAAGTCTATAGTTATCTCGCCAGCGTCTGGATCGGTTTTGATCGCCACGCGAATGCCAACGGGCTCTTCTCTCACTCCGTCGCCATCGAGGAAATCCTCAGCTCTGAACACGCCCTCGGGCAAGTTTCGTAGCTCGGCTCGCATCAACTGCTCGGAATGGTTCAATAGAGCAGCCATAATCTCCCGAACGCGCGCTACCCCATGTTTCTGGATCAGTTCGCTCGCGCGTTCTGCGCCGATGCGGCACGCCCCAATCTGCGCCGTCAAATCGCCCTCTCGCTCCCGCGGAGTCCGAACGTTGTTCAAAATTAGAGAAAGCAAGGGCCGGTTAATCACACCTCGCACAGCGAGTTTCACAGGCGGAATTCTTACGCCCTCCTGCCAGATCTCGCGACACAACCCCATCGAGCCAGGGTTCATCCCTCCAACATCGGCGTGGTGCGCGCGATTCGCGACGTACAACGCCGCTTTGTCAATGCCATCCACAAACACCGGCATGATCAGCGTGATGTCGGGCAGATGCGTTCCGCCGTCATAGGGATCGTTCAGGATCGCGATATCACCTCGCTCGATTGTCAGCGCATTCAATGCGGCGCGCACCGACATCGGCATCGAGCCAAGATGAACAGGCATATCGTCGCCCATCGCAATCACATTCCCTTCGCCGTCGAACACCGCGCTCGAGTAGTCGCGCCGTTCCTTGATGTTCGGCGAAAATGCCGTCCGCCTCAGAGCCGCGCCCATCTCTTCAGCAATCGAATGAAATGCGTTCTTGAAAACCGCCAGCTCAATCGCGTCGGGAGTTGCCACGTTATTCCCCCCGCACATCCAGAATCAGGTTCTCGTATTCGTCAACTCTGGCCCTCGAGCCTGGCGGAACAAATGTAGTCGCGCTGTACTCTACCACTACCGCAGGCCCTGCCAATCGATCGCCCGCGCAAAGCCGAGCGCGGCCGTACACCCTCGCTTCGCGCCATTCACCGTCTACGTACACCTGTTTGTGCTTTATAACCGCGCATTTACCATCGCCGTCGCGAAACGCGCTCCGCTTCTGGGCTACGCTCGGCGTCATGGCAATCATTCGAATCCGCGCGTTCACGATCTCAACCGGCCGCTCGACATCTGCGTAGCCGTAGCGCTGCTCGTGCAATCGATGAAACTCGGATACAAAATTCGTCGACCACTCGACATTCAATTCGTATCCTTGCCCCGCGTATCGCATGTCGATCGAGCGCACCGGCGTCGCTCGCAACCCATGCTCCGCCATATCTTCGTTACCGGCGTTTTCAAGAGCGGCGAAGTGTCGTTCAATTGCCGGATCGCACGGCGCAAGCATAACCGTTCGCGAATAATCCCGAACAACGTCGGACACCAGAATGCCGTATGCGGACAATGCGCCCGGATGTCTCGGCGTCAAAACGTTTCGAATCCGGAGTGCACGCGCCAGAGCGCAGGCATGCAGCGGTCCCGCCCCGCCGAAACTCAGGAGAACAAACTCGCGCGGGTCGTACCCTCGTTGAATCGAAATTCTGCGCAACGCGCGTTCCATATGGGCGTCAGCCACCCGTATCACGCCCTCTGCGAATGCCTCTACGGTGGGCAAGCTGCCTTTGGCGCGCTCGAGAAAATCTCTTGCACGCTGCTCGTCGAGACGCATGCCCCCGCTCAGGAAATGTTCCGCGTCCAGCCGGCCCAAAACGAGATTTGCGTCCGTTACGGTAGGTTGCTCTCCATTTCCGTAGCAGATCGGCCCAGGATCTGCGCCCGCCGACTGCGGTCCCACTCTCAACGCGCCCGCGCGATCGAAGCTCGCCAGCGATCCGCCGCCGGCGCCCACCGTATGGATGTCGAGCATCGGCACTGCGACCGGCATACCCAGAATCTGCGACTCTGTCGTGGTGCGCCGCCCCGCATCGGCATCCATAAGAGCAACGTCCGTCGACGTGCCTCCCATGTCGAACGAGAGAATCCGGGAGAACCCGGCCGGGCGTCCCACTGCCACAGCGCCAACCACTCCGCCCGCAGGTCCCGAAAGGATCGTACGAACCGGTTCGCGTGCCGCGACTGCCGCAGGAAGAATGCCGCCGGACGATTGCATGATGCTCAACCGCAATCCTTGAATGCGCAACGAACTGTCCAGCCGCTCGAGGTATCCGCGCACCCCGGGCGTCAGGTAAGCGTTGATCAGAACCGTCGAACCCCGCTCGTATTCTCGGAACTCCGGCAGCAATTCAATGGAAGCCGAGACAGGGATCTGCAGATCCTCCAGCGCCGCCACAACCGCGCGCTCGTGCTCCGGATTAGCAAACGAGAACAGCAGCGATACAGCAATCGCCTCCGGCTGCCGCGCCGCCACTTGTTCTTTCAATCGAACGAGCGCTGCAGAATCGAGAGCGCGAACGACCGACCCGTCCGATGCGATGCGTTCGGGAACTCCGAACCGCATTTGCTCAGGCACAAGCGGCGGCTCCTTCATCCAGAACCAGTCGTACAGCTTCCCGCGTGCCTGCCGCCCGATCTCGATCGTGTCTTCCAACCCTTCTGTCGTGACGAATGCGACACGTGCGCCTTTGCGCTCGAGCAGCGTGTTTGTGCCGACGGTAGTGCCGTGCCGCACTTCACTCGTGTGCGCCGTCGCAATATTTCGAATTGCCTCGAGAACGGCGCGCTCGGGATGCGCCGCAGTCGATGGAAGTTTCAGGACCGCGAGTTCGTCGCCCGACCAATACGCGCAATCTGTGAACGTGCCGCCGGTGTCGACGGCTATCGGCCCTTTGATCGACGTTATGCGCGTTCCTCGAGACGCCTTTTGTATGTTACAAGTACTCGGGGACACGTTTGCCGGCCCATCATCACATTCTCATCGTCGAAGACAACCCGGGCGACGTCCGCTTAATACGCGAAGCTCTGCGCGATGTGCCCGTCACCTTCGATGTGGCCATGGATGCAGATCAGGCGATCGAGATCCTTTATCGCAGGGGAAAACACGCCGGCGCGCAACGACCCAATCTCGTTTTTCTCGACTTCAATCTCCCGAAAGGCGGATCGCGCGAGCTTCTACGTACTCTGAAGCAGGATGAGGACCTACGGCTGATTCCCATTGCCGTGTTGACCACCTCGGAGGCAGACAAAGACATTCGAGACGCCTATCAGCTTCACGCGAATTGTTATCTCCGCAAGCCGCTCGACCTCGACAGCTTCTTCCGGACGATTCGCGGAACGGCGGAGTTTTGGTTGAACGTAGCTTCGACGGTCGAGCCGGTTCAACGGGGCTGAGAAACAATCGCGGTAGACGCGATTGAGCCAGGTTGCTGTCTTGTGTGAGTTAAGAACCGCGCTCCCTCAGGATGGCATGATGCCGCTATAGGTGAAAATATATACTCATGGAGCGACGATCGGCTGACAACGGCAAGATTGACTGGTCGGAATGCCCGCTGGTTGAGATCAAGCCACGCGTGCAAAGTGGCGCTCCTGTGCTCCGGGGTACCCGTATGCCGGCGGGTGCGATTATCGATAATTACGATTACGGGATGAGTGTTGCGGATATTGCGGAGCAGTTCCAAATATCTACAGACCTGATCGAGGTAGTTCTGGCTTACGCCGGCAGCCATCGCGGCGACTTCAAAGAACTCTTGTCCGCATTCAACGAACACCGCGTTAAATATCTCACCGTGGGCGGTTATGCATCGAAGCTGTAATTGACGAGAAAACCGGCTGAAAAGCGTTTGTGATTTCCGCTGAGGATTTTATAGCCAACAAACTCGCAGTTGCGGCGGTTGCAAGACTTGGCGGATGTTGAAGCTGTTCAAAAAGCAGCCGAGAGCCAGCGCGCGAAGTCGTAAACCAAAAAGCCAGTCGAACCGACACCGGGAAGCGGCCCTAATCAGTGACGGCCTTGTAAATTCGGTCCCTTGTGAAACAGGCTGCGATTGTGTCCGACTCGCGCGGGGCCGGAACTGCTGGAACACGCCCTCATTTCCGCGAATGGATGGCTTCGTCTGCGCGCGCGGTCACGCCTGTGAAGCTCGCACTATAATGGGACACCGCTCGACCGAGCGGCAAGGAGGGAGGGAGTATGAAACTCTCAACGCGAATTGCCATCGCTGCCACCGTCCTCCCGCTGGTCATTCCAGCACAGGCCAGCTCCATTGCTATCACCTATAGCCTGACCGGAACGGGAACCGTTGTGGACGCCACAGATACGACTTTGACGCTTGTTGGGCAGTTTAGCGGTTCTGTTCTTTCAGGCGATCCAGTTCTCAATGCAGCCTGGAATCCGGTTACATACACAGACCGTAGCGTGGCGGATCTAACCACCGGACTCCTCAACGGAAACTTCACCTTGGTGTTCGCGAACGGAGATACGTTGTCCGGAAATGTATTTGAGGACGTCTCCCCAATCATCGCAAGCCCTGACGGGACAGGTCCATTCACTCAAATGTTGAGTTTCACCGGAGGCACAGGCGAGTTCGCCGGGGCCACCGGATCGGCCTCGGGCAACGGGTTCGTAGGGACGACTATCGGTACAGTCTCCGGAGCTGGGACTCTCATTGCTGCAGCAGTGCCTGAGCCGGCCTCGGCAGCCCTCCTTCTCGGCGGTTTAGCGCTTATAATCGCCGGACGCTTGCGGTCTGGAGACAATGGCGCACCCGAATTCCGACGAGAGTTGTAAGCGCGCTGACTCCAGCCGCCAGTTCGGCGTGCAGAAGCCCGGCAGGAGCTCACACCGTGCTCTGATGGCTTCTCAACCGCGACGCCGACCCGTCTAAGACCATCTGCTATTATGCTTGCGCAGTGAGCGCATATGCCATTGGCGTCGATCTCGGCGGCACGAATCTGCGCGTTGCCGCCATTGCTCAAGACGGCCGGTTATTAGAGAAGCATGCCTTCACAACAACCTTTACGAACGGCCCGCAAGGCGTCGTCGGCGAGATGGTTAAAGTCATCAACCAGATTCGCGGCAGATGGGGCGCAGCAGACCTCCACGGTGTCGGCATCGGTGTTCCTGGATTCATCGATATGGATGCGGGCGTGGTGCTGGGCTCTGCGAATCTCCCCGGCTTTCAAGGGTTCCCGATCAGGGATGAAATTCAGAACCGGCTCGGCATTACGATCGTCCTCGAAAATGACGCGAATGCAGCCGCACTCGGCGAAAAATGGATGGGCGCAGGCAAAGAGGTTCTCGATCTAATCCTGATTACGCTCGGTACCGGAGTTGGCGGCGGCATCATTGTTGATGGAAAGATACTGCGCGGCTTCCTTGGCATGGCCGGTGAGATTGGTCATATGACCGTCTATGCCGATGGGAACCCCTGCGGCTGCGGCAATCACGGGTGTTTGGAGAAACACGCTTCGGCTTCTGCCATCGCCGCGATGGGCGGCATGATGGGCATTGCTCGCGAGACATTCAGCGCTCGCGAGGTGTATGAACTGGCGCTCGGCGGAAACGTGCGCGCCAAGTCGGTGTTCGAATCTGCCGGCCGCGCCCTCGGCATCGCAATTGCGAATCTGATCAACCTGTTTAACTTCCCGCTGTACCTACTCTCCGGCGGTCCCCTCCCTGCTTGGGATCTTTTTGCGCCCACCATGTTCGCAGAGGTTCAAAAGCGCTCGTTCACTTACGCTCGCGGCGGCACTCGAATCGAAAAGGCGCTGCTCGGGGGCGATGCGGGATTGTTCGGCGCGGCATATCTGCCGTTCCAGCATCAAGCCGCCGGCGATCCTTGCCTCGCATCGTCCAGATGACTTCTCGAACAGGCCCGTTTTGGTTAGGCCTTGATATCGGAACCGGCGGATCTCGCGCCCTGCTTACGGATAACCGCGGCCGTGTTCAGTACGCTTTCACTGCCCCGCATGAAGACATGCGCATGGAGCGACCGCTTTGGGCCGAGCAGCACCCCGACGATTGGTGGCGCGCCTCGCAAGCAGCCATTCGCGGCGTTCTCTCGGAAGCAGGCGTGGAAGGAAACGCCATCAAGGGCGTCGGGCTCACAGGCCAGATGCACGGCTTAGTGTTGCTCGACTGCAACAACCAAGTGATCAGGCCTGCTCTCATCTGGTGCGACCAGCGCAGCCAGCGTCAGGTGGACTTTATCAATTCGAAGCTCGGAAGCGATGCAGTCCTGAGCGCGACCGCGAATCCGATGCTGACCGGCTTCACGCTGCCGAAGCTGCTCTGGATCAGAGACAACGAGCCGCAGACGTTCGAGCGAGTCCGCAAGATTCTTCTGCCGAAGGACTACGTACGATTCAAGCTCACCGGCGAATTTGCTACTGACGTTTCGGATGCGAGTGGAACGGGCCTCTTCGACGTCGTCCATCGGAAATGGTCCGACGAAATGATCGCCGGCGTGGGGATCGGTCCGGATCTGATTCCGAAGGCGTACGAATCGAGCGAGATCAGCGGAAACATCTCTGACGTTGCATCAAACGTTACCGGCCTTGCAACCAACACGCCCGTCGCAGCTGGAGCAGGCGATCAGGCGGCAAGTGCCATCGGTAACGGCATCGTCGAGCCCGGGGCTGTGTCGTGCACCATCGGCACGTCGGGCGTCGTGTTTGCTTATTTAGAGAAGCCGGCCTACGATCTTCAGGGCCGCGTACACACCTTCTGCCACGCGATTCCGGGCGCCTGGCAC
>JAFAQG010000164.1 GCA_019246575.1 Acidobacteriaceae bacterium | reverse complement strand
TCAACTGGAACACCGCAAGCTTCGCTCGCGCATGCTGCTGCAGGTCCACGATGAATTGGTATTTGAAACTCCGCCCGAAGAGGTGGCGCGGGTAAGAGAGCTGGTGAAGACGCAAATGGAGACCGTCTACGAATTGAGTGTGCCGTTAGTTGCGGAGGTCGGTACCGGCCCCAATTGGAGGGACGCGAAATGAGTTCGCGAGCCGCGCTCAGCGTGTTTGCAGCCGCGCTTCTATCCATTGGCGTTGGTTGCGGCGGAGGCGCTAAAAAATCGCCGGAGGCGAAGCCGGCGCCGGCGGAGTACAAAGTCCGGATGCAGACCACGAGGGGCGATATCGTCATTCTGGTTCACCGCGACTGGGCGCCCATCGGCGCGGATCATTTCTACGAGCTGACGAACATGCACTTTTACGACGGAAACCGGTTTTTCCGCACGGTGCCGAACTTTATCGTGCAGTGGGGAATCAACGGCGACCCGAAGGTGAACAAAGATTGGAGCCAGATCTCGATTCGCGACGATCCGCCGAAGGTCAGTAACAAAGCCGGAACGGTGGTGTTCGCGCAAACGAGCGAGCCGAACTCACGCACCACGCAGTTATTCATCAATCTTGCCGATAACAGCAGATCGCTCGATCCGCAGCACTTCACGCCTTTCGGAGAAGTGGTTCAGGGGATGGAGAACGTTATGAACATCTACATGGGATACGGCGAACAGCCGGACCAGGCGGCCATCGCGGATAACGGGAACGATTACCTCGAAGAGCACTTTCCGAAACTGGATTACATCAAAACGGCAAGATTATTGCAGTAGGTTGATGCGATCCGGAATTACATCATTTTTACAGCTCCGAAACGCTTGTCGGCTCTGTCCCCGCTTACAACGAAGCTATGCAAGCGACGTTCCGATGTGCGGCCGCGATCCTAGCACTATCCTCTGCGCGGGCGGCTCTCTTCGGACAAGTCGCTGACGCCCCGGTCGAGCCCGTCTCCGATGTGGCGCGTCAGATGCCGCTCGTAACCGGGGCGTTTGGATTTCTGACTGACTTACAATCGCAGCACCAGCAGTTTGGGCCTAAATTCGAACCAATTCTGTTGCTTCCGTTCGCCAATCGCTTTCTGATCGAGACGGAGTACTCGACCGAACTGCCGGTCGTGCGAGATGACGGAAGACTCGGCCCGGCCCTACTCAACCACAGCGTGGAATACATGCAGCTCGATTATTCCGCGACTTCGTGGCTGACTGTAGTCGGAGGCTACTTCGTGACGCCGTTCGGAATTTATAAGGAGCGTATCGATCCGCTGTGGATCCGGAATCTGATCGACGTTCCGCTTTTATTTCCGGTGAACGATAACTCGAGCAACGGAGTAATGGCTCGCGGCGCATTCTTCGTGCAGCCCTGGGTGAAGGTGAACTATGCTGCCTCATTTTCTGCTGCAGTGGGCAACTCGCAATTCACCTCCCAGAGACAGTCCTCGGATCGGGTCGGCCTCGTGTTTCCAAAGCAGCGGCTAGAGATTGGTGCTTCTTATACGCGCGTCTTCAATCCTGTGGCGCACTACGACGTACATGGATTTGATATCTCGTGGAAGCCGAAGCAAGCACCGGCCGAGTTCCGGGGTGAGGGCGTATGGAGCAATCAGCTGGGAAGCGGATTCTGGATAGAAGGCGCTTACCGTTTTTCCAGCAGCAAGTACAGGTTTCTTCGCAAGTCTCAGATCGTAGCTCGGCCTGAGCATTACTCGCCTTCTCTCGTCGCTGCTGATATCAACCCGGATCTGCCGGTCAATCGAACGAATCGGCTGACCTTCGGCTGGAATTACTGGTTCGGCGACTATTTGCGTGCGAACGTTGCGTATGCCCGTGAATGGCAAGCAGGTGTTCCGGGCAATGTCGTAACCCTCGGGCTTGTTTACCGCTTTACTCTTCCTGGAGAGATTGTCCGATGAAACCTATCCGCATTTTGATTATTGCCCTCGCAAGTGCTGCGATCGCGAGTGCCTCCGCCCGCATTCTGGACGGAGAGGAGATCTATCAAAACAACTGTACTCGTTGCCACATCGCCATTCATACCTTCGCGCCCAAGCGAATGGCGACCGTAGCGCATCACATGCAGGTCCGCGCGATGTTAACGCGCGAGGAGCAATCCGCCGTCATCCGCTATCTCGCCGAAACCGAGCGCAAGAGGAAGCCATGAGAGCAGCGATGATTGCCGTATTCATGAGCGTGTGGCTCCAGGCCGCTGAGTCAGTCCGCAAGATCGAGATCGTCGCCGATAAAGACAATCGTTTCAAGCTCCCGGGACAGAGCAAGCAAGTGCTCGTTTTAAAGGCGAACGAGCCTGTAACTCTCGAGATAACGGCGCATCGCGGACAAGAATGGGCACGCGACGGCGCTGTTCATAGTCTCGTCATTCGATCTCTGCGCACTCAGGGCTGGGATGTGCGCCTGAAGGAGGGAACGCAGACGGTTCAGCTCAAAGCGCCCGCCAACCCGGGCGCGTACCTTATCGAATGTACGGTCCGGTGCGGCGAGGGCCACGACAATATGAAGCTCAAGATGGTCGTCGAGCCGTGAAACGAGTCCGCCCAGCCGCACTCATTGCGGTGTTTGCGATGCCCGTTCTTCTGCTCGCGCTCGTCACGTCCCAACCTCACACCCCACCGAGCCGGGCCGTTCCCTTTGTTCGTGACCCCAGAGTCGATCGAATTCTGCACCGCTCCTGTGGGGATTGCCATTCCAACGAGACTCGTTGGCCCTGGTACTCGAGAGTGCCGCCGGTCTCCTGGCTACTTCGCTATGACGTGAAGAAAGGCCGCGAGCATCTCAATTTTTCATCTGGATTACGAGGCAATCAGGCCAGTGAAATTCTCGACAGGCTCGACGACGCCTCCATGCCGCCCAGAAGATATCTATGGCTACACTCTGACGCTCGCCTCAGCGATGAAGACAAAGACGCAATTACGAAAGCACTGCGTTTGGAACCGTATTCTCGGAACCGGCCTTGACGGCGGATTTCGGAAATTGAATGCAGAAGCAAGCGCCGGGGGTACCGGTTTCGACCAGATATAAATCACCGCCTAGAGAGAGCATCGTCTGGCGCGACAACGCGAGCCCTAATCCCAATCCAGACCGTTTGCCTGCGCTGAAGAACGGCCGGAACAGTTGTGCCCGGACTTCCTGTGCGAGCCCGGGTCCGTTGTCTTCGACCATAACCTTGAGGTATTCGGTATTTTCAGTCGAGTAGATCCTGATCTCCCCTCCGCCGGGCATTGCTTCCGCTGCGTTTGCGATCAAATTCGCAAACACACGCTCCAGTCGGGTGCGATCCGAGACAAGCTCGATGTCCTCGGGAACGGAAATCGAGA
>JAFAQG010000478.1 GCA_019246575.1 Acidobacteriaceae bacterium | reverse complement strand
ACCTTGCAAATGCAGCGTCTTGGGCCCAACGATGTGAGAGCTGTGTTGGACTTTCCCGGACAACGCACAATCGAGCTGAAGGGTAAGGTTGTTCGCGTTTACTTCCCGCAGTTGAATCAATATCAGGAGTACGATCTCGGAGATAAGAGCCAGATGATCAATCAGTTTCTGTTGCTCGGTTTCGGATCATCCGGTAAGGATCTGGCTGGCGCATATGAGATCAGTTCCGAGGGCAACGAGAATGTGGGCGACCAGCCAGCTACGAAGCTGCAACTCGTTCCCAAAGATGCCAAGGTTAAGGAACAACTGCAAAGAGTTGAGCTATGGATTCCCGCCGATCAGGCGTATCCTGTCCGGCAGCAGTTTTACGAGCCCTCCAGGAATTGGCGCAAAGTCACGTATTCCGATATCAAGCTCAACCCGCCAATCAAGGGCAACTTGGAATTCAAACTCCCCCGGAACGCAAAAAAGCAGAGCAAGTAAGAGGTTCTGAAACACACCAGTTCATTGATCTCGGAACTGACGCTGGAACGAAGTAACGGGTTTTTACCACTTTTCGCACGCTCTCAGTAACCCTGGACAGAAATAAGACGTTTTGGACAATTTGAGAGATAAGAACAAAGCAGGAAGGTTGGCGTTCATCGACTGGACGCGTGGCCTCGCAGCTCTGATCATGCTGCAGGGACACACGTTCAATTCGTTCACACGAACAGACCTGCGCAGCGGCGGCCCCTATATGATGTCGCAATTCCTCGGCGGCCTGCCCCCGGCGATGTTCCTGTTCCTGACGGGTATCACCTTTGCTTTCCTTATGGACAGCCAGGCCCGGCAGCGAGCAAACACATGGGCGCGGGTATGGGCGGCCCTGAAGCGATCGCGTTACCTATTTCTGCTTGCGTTCCTATTCCGTATCCAGCTTTACGTTTTCGGGTTTCCCACCAGTCCCGCCGGCGAACTGCTGAAGGTCGACATTCTGAACTGTATGGGCTTCGCGATGCTGATCTTCGCACCTATGGCTGTGTTTACGACCATGGAGCGCATCCGGCTGTGTACCATTCTGGGGCTCGTTGTCGCCGGGCTCTCCCCGTTCGTGTCAATGATCGACAAATCCGCCGTGCCCTGGATCGTCCACGCCTATCTTTTCCCCGATTACAACTACTTCGGCTTTTTCCCGTGGGCTTCCTTTCTGGCCTTCGGCATGGTGGCAGGCAGTGTTTTCCGGGCAGTCAAGCAGGATGAAATGGCGCGTACAATGCTATGGACCATGACCATCGGTATCGCCATCGCAGCCGGCGCCTACTGCCTTTCGAACCTCGGTTACTCGGTCTATCCCAAGAGCGAATTCTGGCTCGACAGTCCGGCATGCATCATGATCAAGCTTGGCGTGGTGCTTTGTATTCTGGCGCTCGCGTTTTTGTGGGCGAACTTGGGCGCGGCCCAGAAATGGAGCCTGTTCCGGCAGTTGGGCACGACATCCTTGCTCGTCTACTGGGTCCATGTCGAGCTTGTTTATGGGCGCTGGTTCGGCATCTGGAAAGAGGCGCTCACGGTTTCGCAGGTTGTCGTTTATACAACATTGCTGATTGCGTTGATGACGGTCCTGTCTGTCCTCAGAACACGTCATAAATCGCTCGGCTCGTTGTTGCGCCCTACTCCTGTGCCGCGGCCTGAGCGCGCATCGGGCGACTAACGAAGTAAGCGCAAAGGGCACAGATGCAGCGTCGCGATACGAGGAACTAACTCCTTGTTGTTTGCGCCGGGCGCTTGACTCCGCGCCGTTTTGCGAATATTGTTCGAGACTTCGTTAGACTCGATCTAGAGGCTAGTAAAACTACTTCAAGCCATGCGCTTACTGGTAGTCGAAGACGAAAAGCGAATTGCGGATTTCCTTTCTCGCGGGCTGCAGAGCGCGGGGTATGCCGTCGATGTCGTACATACCGGTACGGAAGCCATCGAGCGGGTCCATTCCACCGAGTATGACCTCGTTGTACTCGACCTCGGGCTTCCGGATATAGATGGTCTTCAGGTGTTGCAGAAGATCAGAAATCGCAAGACGACCCCGCCCGTCCTGATCCTCAGCGCGCGCGATTCCGTGGACGACCGCGTGAAGGGACTCGAGCAAGGGGCCGACGATTACCTCATAAAACCGTTCGCTTTTGTTGAGCTGCTCGCCCGAGTTCGTGTGCTGCTGCGCCGCGGCCAGCCAACACCCGAAAAGCTGCAGGTCGGCGACTTGGCGCTCGATTGCATTCGCCGCAAGGTGACGCGAAACAACGAAAACATCGAGCTGGCCCCAAAGGAATTCAGCATCCTCGAATACATGATGCGCAATCGCGGACGCCCGTTGAGCCGCACCATGATTGTGGAGCATGTCTGGGACATGGACTACGACGGCTTGACCAATATCGTCGACGTTTACATCAGGCATCTCCGCAGCAAGATCGATGATCGATTCCCGACCAGAATGATTCACACGGTCCGCGGAATCGGGTACATGCTCGATGCGCCGGATACGCCGCAACCGGCCGTAAACGCCGAGCCGGTCAGCGCGTAACCCAGCCATGAAAAAGGACGCGCCGGATCACTTGCGGTTCTTCCGAACGCTCCGGTTTCGTCTTGCCAGCACGTTTCTGCTGCTTCTCATCGCCGTGCTCGCTGTCGTCGGCTTTGCGGGCACGAAAACGCTGCAAAGTATTCTCGAAGCTCAGAGCGAAGACGATCTCCACGAACAGATGGGCGCGCTCAAGCCGTACGTTCATTGCGAAAAGGGTGAATGCCTCATCGACGTCGATCACTCCGATCCCGAAGAAGAGGCCACGATTGCCCAGCTAACGACCGTCTACGTGATCGCAAACGATCGCGGCGTTGTTTATAAAAGCGCGCCCGATACCGGCCTCGAAAGTCTTACCGATCCGAAAAGAATCGTCTCCGATATGGAGCAGATGCAGCGCACGCATCAACCCGTGCTGAGGCCCGTCAGGGCGAGCGACGGTACGCCGTACCAGATCATCGCGAGCACCATCACCGACGCCGATCGCGTTCACAAATGGTACGTCGCCGAGGGCCGCAGCCTGGTCGAGGATGAAAAGACGGTCGAGAGCTTCCGAACAAAGTTTTTTATTTTTCTGCCGCTCGCATTGTTCGGGTGCGCGCTGGTCAGCTGGTATTCGGCCGGCGCGATTCTGAGTTCGTTGCAGTCGGTCGAGAAGGCCGCCCAGCAGATTACAGGATCAAACCTCGGCTTGCAGATTCCCAAGCGCGGCGCTGACGACGAGCTCGATCGGCTCATCGATTCCTTCAACGAGATGAGCGGACGCCTCAAGGAATCCTTCGAGCAGATGCGGCAATTTTCGACCGACGTTTCTCACGAGCTGCGTACGCCGCTGACAGCCATCCAGGGCCAGCTCGAAGTTGCGCTCTTCACGGCTACACGCAAGGAGCAGTTGCAGGAAGCCATCGAGAACGCGCTTCAGGACGTCGAGCGGCTGTCGAATCTGGTGCGCGCCTTGTTGCTGCTCTCGCAATCGGAGTCTGGTCAGATTCCGATGAATAAGACGGTCGTGAATGTCAGCCAGCTCGTCGAAGAGCTTGTCGATCAATACCAGATTCCGGCCGAAGCCCAACACGTGAAGCTGATCCACGCCCGGCGCGAGCCGGTTCATTGCGAAGCCGATCGTACGCAGCTCGAGCGGGTCATCACGAATCTCCTATCCAACGCCATTAAGTACACACCCGCCGGCGGCTGGGTCCGCGCGAGCGCCGAGAAAACAGCAGGAACTGTGCGGCTGATTGTAGAGGACTCGGGCGTGGGCATTCCGAAGGACCATTTGCCGCACATCTTCGACCGCTTTTACCGCGTTCCCGATCCCAATCCGGAGAAGGGTTTGGGCTTGGGGCTGAGCTTCGTGGCGGCGATCGTGAAGGCGCACGGGGGCGATATTCACGTCCAGAGCGAAGTCGGCAAGGGTTCCCGCTTCGAAGTGACCCTGCCCACCGGAAACGTGCGCACGGCCCCCGAAGTTCCCGTCCTGCAGAGCTAAAAACCTCCACCGTCTGAATGGCTTAGCTCGGTGACCCTTATCTCGTGTGCCCGGAAACGTGAAAACTGGGCGTGGATGTCTGTCGAATTGGGTTCGTTTCGTAAAACGCCGCTACTGAGCCGCGCGCG
>JAFAQG010000042.1 GCA_019246575.1 Acidobacteriaceae bacterium | reverse complement strand
CGCATTCAGAGCAGTATCGAAGCGGTGCCGGATACGGCCACACCTGCACTTCGTAAAGAGCTGAAGTCGATCTCGGCACAGATTCAAGCGATAGAGGACAAGTGCGGCGCCGACGCAGCCGAGCTTCGCCGGACACTCCAGATCGTCGAGCGCGGCGAGTTAGAGACAGACTCGGCAAAGAAACGACTTATCGAAGCAAATCTGCGGCTGGTTGTATCCGTAGCCAAACGATACACGAACCGGGGAATGCAGTTTCTCGATCTCATCCAGGAAGGCAACATCGGGCTGATGCGCGCGGTCGACAAGTTCGACTATAAGCGCGGCTATAAATTTTCGACCTACGCGACGTGGTGGGTGCGGCAGGCGGTTACGCGGGCAATCGCCGATCAGGCCCGGACCATTCGCATTCCCGTGCATATGATCGAGACAATTAATAAACTGGTGCGGCTGCAACGTACCATGCAGCAGGAACTCGGACGCGAGCCCACCACCGAAGAACTTGCTGTCCGGATGGAGCTTTCACCAAGCAAAGTTCGCCGCGTGCTTCGTATCGCGCAGGAGCCGATCTCGCTGCAGACTCCGGTGGGCGAGGAAGAAGAATCGAATCTCGGCGATTTTCTTGTCGACAGCAGAATGGTGTCGCCTTCCGATGCAGTTATCAATCTGAACCTGCGCGAGCAGACAGCAGAGGTGCTAAAGACTTTAAGTCCTCGAGAGGAGAAGATCGTTAAAATGCGATTCGGCCTCCAGGACGGCAGCGAGCACACGCTCGAGGAAGTCGGTCAAAATTTCGCGGTGACGCGAGAGCGCATACGTCAGATTGAGGCCAAGGCGCTGCGCAAATTGCGTCATCCCAGTCGCAGTCATCGCCTGAAGAATTTTTTAGAGAATACCGCTCATACGTAGATCATGGCGGATGCCCAAATCGCCACCGTCACATCCGTCCATAGCGTTACTCCTCCTAAGAAGGTTTCGAAGCCGAAGAACAGCGCGGATCGCAAAGCACGCCTGAACCGGATTTTCGAGGAATTGGACAGACTCTTCCCGGCGGCTACCTGTGCTCTGCAGCATAAGAACGCATGGCAATTGCTCGTGGCAACGATTCTCTCTGCGCAGTGCACGGACGAGCGGGTCAACAAAGTGACGCCGGGCTTGTTCGCGAAGTATCCGAGCATGGAGGATTTCGCAAGCGCATCGCAGGACGAATTGGCGAACGACATTCGGTCGACAGGATTTTTCAACAACAAGGCGCGTTCGCTCATCGGGGCGGCCCGGAAGATTTGTGCCGATTATCGCGGCCAGGTCCCGCGGACGATGGACGAATTACTTACTGTGCCCGGAGCGGCGCGCAAAACCGCGAATGTCGTTTTGGGCACAGCGTACGGCATTCCGTCCGGAATCGTTGTGGACACTCATGTGCAGCGCATCGCGCGCCGGTTGGATTTGACGAAGAACGATGATCCGGTGAGTATTGAACAAGATCTGATGAAGATCGTGCCGCAGGACCGCTGGATCTTGTTTTCTCACCAGGTGATTCATTTCGGACGGCAGATTTGTATTGCCCGGAAACCGCGATGTGCGTCATGTCCGCTCGATCCGCATTGTTACGCCAAAGACAAGACGCTTGCATAAATGCCTCAGTACTATCTCGGCATAGACGGCGGCCAATCGAGCACGACCGCGTTCATTGCCGACGAGACGGGCCGGATCGTGGGCCACGGAAGCGGCGGCCCGTGTAATCACGTCACCGGACCGGAAGCAGGGGCGAAATTCGAGCACGAAGTTGGAAACGCGATTGAGCAGGCCTGCAGCGAAGCGGGAATTGACGCGTCGAGCATTGTGTTTGCTTCGTGTTGTTGTGGCTTCAGCGGCGGCGGCGAAGACAAAGAGGCTCACGCTCGCCAGTTAATCCGCGCGCGCAAGTACAAAATTACGCATGATGCCGAAATCGCGCTGTCGGGCGCCACGTCGGGCGAGCCCGGGATCATAATGATCGCCGGCACAGGGTCGATGGCATTCGGACGCAACGCCCAGCAGGTAACTGCTCGCGCGGGAGGCTGGGGCTATATCTTCGGCGATGAAGGCGGCGCCTTCGATCTGGTACGGCGCGCTGTACGTGCCGCGCTGCGATCCGAGGAAGGATGGGGGCCACGGACAGAGCTTCGATCAGTATTAATTCAGGCAACGGGCGCGCGCGATGCTAACGATTTGCTGCATCGCTTCTACACTCCCGAATTTCCGCGCACCAAAGTGGCGGCACTCGCTCCGCTTGTTAGTCAGGCCGCTGCCGCAGGCGACTGCGTAGCGCTCGAGATCGTGAAGAAAGCTGCCGACGATTTAACGTGTTTCGTCCAGGGGGTCTACAGCGCTCTCTTTCCGCGCAGTGAAGCCGTGCCTGTGGCCTATATCGGCGGCGTGTTTCGAAGCTCGCTGCTGCTCGAGGCT
>JAFAQG010000854.1 GCA_019246575.1 Acidobacteriaceae bacterium | reverse complement strand
CAATGAAAGTCACGCTGCTGATGAGTGTGGCCAGTAGCGATAGCCCGGTAGCCCAACCAGGAATCGTGCGCTTTGCGACGAAGTAGCGGTCTGTGGAGGTCTGGCGGCGGGAGAAGCGGAGGCCGACCGACACAAGCGCCCCCATATAGATAGCGATGACGAGCAGATCGAGCCAGCGGACCGACGTCATGTTTTAGGCTCTCGTGAGAGGCTGCGATTTGCAGCGCGCATTTTGGCCATTTGCGCGGCGACGAGCATGGCGCGTTTCATGCTATGGGCGTCCCCCTTGTTCAAGCCGGCTATGTCGAACGCAGTGCCGTGGTCGACGGAGGTGCGGATGATTGGAATGCCGAGAGAAATATTCACCGTGCCTTCAAAATCGATGAGCTTCATGGGTACGTGGCCCTGGTCGTGATACATGGCGACGACGAGATCGTACCCACCGCGAGATGCCTGTAGAAAGATGGTATCGGCGGCGTGCGGGCCGCTACAAATCAGCCCCTGCGCACGAGCCTGCTGAATGGCGGGTACGATGAAGCGTTCATCTTCATCGCCGAAAAGCCCATGTTCTCCGGCGTGAGGATTGAGCCCGCAGACAGCGAGGCGCGGAGCTGCGAATCCGAGAAGCTGCATGGCGGAGTGGCCCAGCTCGATGGTTCGCAGAATTTCGGCGGTGTCGAGTTCGCAGGCCGTACGCAGAGACACGTGGGTGGAAACGTGTACCGTCGAGAGGCGGTCGCTTGAAGGTAACATTCGCGGCCGGCCGGCACCGCATAGCTCGGCGATGTATTCTGTATGGCCTGAGAAGGGACGGCCGGAGAGTGCGACCGCTTCTTTATTGACTGGCGCGGTAACCATGGCATCGGCCTGGCCACTCAGACACAGCTTCGTGGCAAATCGCACATACTCAAGGGCGGCTTGTCCGTAACGGGGATCGAGCTTGCCGAAAGAAAAGTCTGGGACCGCGTCGAGGGTGGTAACGCATTGCAGTTCAGCATTGCGCAGGCGAAGATTGGTTACGCGCTCCGCGAGACCGAGTACGTGTTTATCGCCGATAACAATCCAGCGGGCCGCGTGCGCGACATTTTCGTCAGCAACCGCTTTGACGACGACCTCAGGGCCGATCCCAGAAGGATCGCCCATAGTTATGGCAATAATGGGAAGTGAGTTGTCTAACTTTTCAGACACGTAAAGAAATCCATAACTTTGACTAAGTCATCGGCGGCGCCGAATGCTCCAGATTTTGTTGCAATGGTGGAAGCATTGAGAAACCCGCCATGCAAGATGCCCCAGGGTAAGCCGGAGACTATCTGGCCTTGAATTTCGATGCTGTCGCATTACACTGCCCGACAAAACACAGAGACGGTGTCGCCGCCCGAGATGAAAATCGCTTCGGTGCGGCCAGCTACACCCAAGAGTAAATCGCGAACACGATGAGCATCGGGATCGGCAACGTCGAGCCGCAAAATAGCGTGCCGGCCCTGTTCGAGCGCTGAAGTGAGGGCAGGGCCAGTTGCGGTATGAACGGTGAAATCGCAGAGGGGGCGATCGCGTTTTAGTTTTTCGAGTTGCGCGGCTGTGGCAGAATGCTGCGAGCCTACGCAGAAGAGGACGGGGCGCGCGCCGACCGGGCGCAGGGCCTTGGGCATTGGCTGCGGAACCAGCTCGGTTGCGAGGGCGGACGCCAAACCGCCGGACCCCGCCCACAGGGTTTTTCGGCCACAGCAAAGGACTTCGGTGATGATGATCCGAAAGTCCTCATGGCAGGCGGTATCCACCGAGATGAGTGTCGCGCCCCCGGCGATTGCATCCGCAATTGCTCCAGGATGGATGTGCCGGCATTCCGTGAGGCCCTGATTGCGTAAGAAACGCGGCAATTCTATAGGTTCCCAGGTATAATTCGCTCGAACGCTAAGACGGCCGTCTACGATAGTGCGGCCCATTTCCGGGAACGCTGGCGCGATGACGCCCAACCCCGCCCCGAAGGCGTCCATGGCGGCCATAATTTCGGGACCTGGGTTGCCTCGGAGCAGAGAATCGATTTTCTTAAATATGAGAGGCGGCTCCACCGCCCTTGGGAGTATCTGTTGCGCGATTTGTTGGATGCGGGATGCGGTTCTCGAGGGCTCCAGGTTACGGCTGTCGGTGCTAAAGGCATGAACGTCATTTGGCGGTTCCCGCAGCGCCGCGCTATCCACGTGCACCAGCGCCCGAGCACGGCGGCGCCGAAATTGAAGGGCGCAGTCGCAAGCGCCTGTAAGGTCGTCGGCAACGATGACGACGGGTTTCGGAAGATGGCGATAATCGTTCACGGGCGCGACGCGCTGCAATGGAAACTATAACAGCCTGAGTATGATAGAACTGTTCCGTTCGAGTTCACACGCATTTCGGACAGTTACGATCATTATGAATCGTTGCTTCAAGGTTTTTTGTGTTACTGCAGTTGTAACCGGTCTTCCCGCTTTCGGTCAAGTGAATACGGCCACCGTGTATGCGGACGTCACCGATCCGAGCGGCGCGACCGTAGCAAACGCACAGGCATCGCTTGAGAACACCGCGACTGGTACGACGCTTACGACTAAGTCGGGTGCGGCTGGTGAGATCAGCTTTCCGGTCGTTCCGGCAGGCACTTACCGGCTTGAAGTAACAGCGCCGGGATTCGCACCGAAATTCGGGATGGGTTGGTTCTTTCCGCGGGGCAGAACGTGAGACGTAGCGTGCCACTGCAGCTCGGGGAGGTCAGCAACACCGTAGCGGTCCAGGCCGAGACGCCGCTAGTGAACGCCGTGAATGCGGAACAGCAGACGACGATCAGCAGCCGAAATGTCAGCGAACTACCCACCGCGCGGCTGGATTGGACGCAACTGCTAAGCCTGAACACCGGAGCTGCGCCGAACGGGTCGGGCGAGGTGACGATGAACGGCATGGCGCCCTCGGCGTTCACCATCACGGTTGACGGCACAAATGCGACTGCGGACCCGGAATACAGCACGCTGAGTCTGCCGTCCAACTTCAACACCATCAACGTGATCAGCCCGGATGCCATTCAGGAGCTTTCAGTCACAAAGGGGATTGCTCCAGCGGAGATTGCAGGGACGATGACCGGCAACGTTAACGTGATTACAAAAGGAGGTACGAATCAGTTTCATGCCGGGGTTTTTGAAAATAACCAGGTCGCGGCATACAATGCTCGTAACTCGTTGCTAGCGTCGAAAACCGGAGATACGTTTAACCAGTATGGCGGTTCGTTCGGCGGGCCGATTATTCACGACAAACTATTTTTCTTTAGCGACTTATGAAGGATTGCAGGAACGCGCGTTTCAGGTAGTCTCGGGAAGGGTCCCGACACCTCTGTTCCGTTCGCACGCGCTGGCGGCGAATCCGGCTTACAATGCGACGCTGAAGTATGATCCGCAACCGACCTCGGCATACACTGCGACGGCATTAACAGCGCAATATCTTGCCCCGGGATCGACGAGCTCGAGCGACAATCACGCGGTGGGCCGGCTCGACTATCAGTCCCAAGACTCTCTCTCCCGTACTCTGGTTATATTTGGCCGGTGTGCCGGAACGCTCCGCATCGCCCAAACCCGCCAAGCGTTTCACCCCAAAACGCTGCCGCCATTTCGATACCCGAGCAGTCCGGGTGTTTAGGAACTTGGCAATTTGCTCATTGCTGCGCCCCTCGCCAGCCAGCAAGATGATCCTGGCGCGCTCCACCAGACGATGCTCACTCTTGCCACGCCGGCTCCAATCCCGCAGCGTCTTGATTTCTTCTTCGGAAAGGCTGATGAGGGCTGCGAGCCGGGGCATGCCCAAGTATGTCTTAGTACGCTAACCATTGCAAGTAGATACTAGCTTCGCTGACTGGTTTGTAGCAGAGCTTTGATAAAGCCGAGCGCATAGCCCCATGCCCCAAACTGGTTGGTATCGCCGGCAATCACCGGTGAATGATCTGGAACAAGCATTCCGGAATAGCCGACATCCTCCAGAGCTCGCATGGCGGCGAGCATGTCCGTATCTCCCTCGTCGATGAACGCCTCGGTGTATTTCGAAACCGGCCTCTCGACACGAACATTGCGGAAATGTACATGGTTGATACAGTTTTTTGACCCGAAATAGCGTATGGTTTCGACCACGTTCGCGCCGATCTCGGTGGTCACACCCGTGTCCAGCACGATTCCATTGGCCCGATTCGGAAGGTAGTTCACCACCCGCTTCCAATGCTCGAGAGTGTCAAAGGGCTGCGCTACTCCGCGATACATTGCGACAGGCGGATCGTTCGGGTGTAAGGCCAAACGAACGTTAGACTGCTCTGCGACAGGAACAACGGCTGCGAGAAAGTACTTTAACCGATCCCACATCTCTTGATCGCTCGCAGTACCTAAAGCCGGAAGCGGCGCTTCATCGGACAAACGCGTGCTATCAAAGGCACGATACGTCGAGCCACCTCGGCCCGCGACGGTGTAAAGGCCTCCGACGGGTGGCATGGCAATAAAGCTGTACTGAATGACTGGAACACCAAAGCGACCCGCGATTCGAATCGATTGTTCGACATGTTCTATGTCCCGATCCCGCTCCGGATTTCCCAGGATGACGTTTGGGATGCTGTGGAGCTGCAAAACGCCTACGCGCAATCCCCTCGATTCGGCGCGCTCGATCACGTTCCGCACTTCGTTCTCCGTCCACGGCCCCGATGGCCCGCCCAATCCGCCGCCTAATGTGCCGTTAACGGCCCCGCTGCCCACCTTGCTGATCGGTATGGTTAGCGCTGCGTTGATCGGC
>JAFAQG010000829.1 GCA_019246575.1 Acidobacteriaceae bacterium | reverse complement strand
TCGCCGCGCGCGCCTTCAAAAGTGAGGTTGTGCAGAATCGTGCCCCCGTGTGCCGCATAACACACGTTGCAAAAGACCAAGTAAGGCGTTGTCCTCCTGGGTTTACGTGCGTCCTCCCCATGGGTTACAATGGAGGTACTCGCAGGTCCTTATTGCGCTGGGATCTTTCTGGATGCCCGGGTCGCATCGAAAATTGTCTGCTATCTTCCGGCGTCGCGCCACTATCTTTTCAGCACTGTAATGCCTTATCAGATTCAGCCAATGAAAGAGTTCCTGGTGCGCCCAGCGCTACCCCCGGCACTGAGCCGCCTCTCGGAGCTAGCCTATAACCTGCTATGGAGTTGGGATCACACCATCAGATCCCTATTCCGCCGGTTGGAGCCAAACCTCTGGAAAGAATCTAATCATAACCCGATCATGCTTCTGGGGCGAGTTTCTCAGGCTGTTCTGGACAAGGCAGCGGCCGATCCTCGCTTCCTTTCGCTCTACCGTCGAGCATGCGAACGGCACGATGCCTATCTGCATAGCAGCATCCCGACGTCGAATACACCGCAGATCGCCTATTTTTCCATGGAGTACGGCCTGCTTGACTGTATGCAGATCTACTCAGGCGGCCTCGGAATCCTGTCGGGCGATCACACGAAGGCAGCAAGTGACTCCGATTTTGCGCTCACCGCTGTCGGCTTGCTGTATCAACGCGGGTATCTTCAGCAACGGCTGAATCCCGACGGTTGGCAGCAGGAAAGCACGCCGCTGAACGATTTCTATACCTTGCCGGTGCGGCCTTGTGAGGATGAGCTCGGCAATGAGGTGATCGTCGATGTGACATTGCCGACCGGCCAGGTTTTCATTAAAGTTTGGCACATCGACGTGGGCCGCGTGAAGCTGCTGGTCCTCGATACCAACATCCCCCAGAACAAATCGCCCGAGCACCGCGATATCACCGACCAACTGTACGGTGGCGACATACACAAGCGGATCCGGCAGGAGATTGTGCTTGGTATCGGCGGCCTGCGTGCGCTGAAGGCGCTCGGCATTCGGCCGACGGTACACCACATGAACGAGGGGCACTCGGCTTTCCTCGGCATTGAACGGATTCGGCTGCTGATGAGCGAACACGGCCTTTCCTTCGAAGAAGCGCTGGAGGCGACGCGCGTCAGCAATGTTTTCACGACGCACACTTCCGTTCCGGCCGGAATCGATCTGTTCGATTCGAGTCTGGTGTACGAGTATTTCGCGGCTTACTGCAAAGACGCACAGATCCCGTTTGAGAAGCTGCTCGAACTCGGTAGAAAGAACATGCAGGACCCAATCGAGCGGTTCTCGATGGCGGTGTTGGCGCTCAAGACCTCGGCATTCCGTAACGCGGTGAGTGTGCTGCACCGGTGGGTGTCCCAGGAGATGTTTCAGGATCTGTGGCCGCGTCTGCCGGTGAGCGAAGTTCCGATAACATCGATCACCAATGGCGTGCACGCTCCGACATGGATCAACGGGCAGCTTGCGTCGTTATACGACCAATACCTTCTTCCAGACTGGCGCGAGCGTCTGGAAGACACAAAGATGTGGGAGCAGGTGCACGAGATCCCGAATCAGGAGATTTGGGAGATGCACCGCAAACGCAAACGGCAATTAGTCGCGTTTGTACGCGAGCGGGCGGCAAACTCCGCAGTCCAGCGGAAGGCCTCCGCCGGGGAAGTCCGCCGGGTATCGGAGGTTCTCGATCCCGACGTTTTCACGATCGGTTTTGCACGCCGGTTCGCGACGTATAAGCGGGCCACGCTTCTGTTCCGCGATGTTAACCGGCTAAAGAGATTGTTGAACAATCCGAAAATGCCGGTGCAAGTGGTCATTGCCGGCAAGGCGCATCCGAAGGATCACCCCGGCAAGACACTCATCCGTGAAATCGTCAACCTTTCTCGCGATCCTGAAATCTCGAAGCGTTTGATCTTCGTCGAAGATTACGGCATACAGGTGGCGCGCGAAATGGTACAGGGTGTCGATCTCTGGCTCAATAATCCGCGGCGCGGCGAAGAGGCATGCGGCACCAGCGGAATGAAAGCCTCTATGAACGGCGTGCTAAACCTGAGCGTGCTTGACGGCTGGTTCGATGAGGCCTTCGAGATTTCAGGCGGCTGGGCTATCGGCGATCGCATTCCGTATTCGGACGATCAGGACGACATTCACGCAAGCGCCATCTACTCGACTTTAGAGAACGAGATCGTTCCCCTGTATTATTCGGCATCGGAGCAGGAAGTTCCGACCGAGTGGGTCCGACGTATGAAGACCTCGATCGTGAATATAACTCCGCGATTCGGCTGTGGCCGCATGGTAGCGGAATACATGTCGGAGTTGTATGAGCCGGCGCATGGGCTTTGGAAAGAAATCTCCGCCGAGAACTTCCTGGCGGCGCGCAACAAGGCCATTTGGGACGATAAGGTCCGTCAGGCATGGCACCTGATCAGGTTCGTCGATCTTGGGGACAGCCCGGGCGATCACGTCCTGAGCGGCTCGGCGGTACCGTTCCGGACAACAATCGACCTTGCGGGATTGAACCCATCGGAAGTCCGCGTTGAAGCGGTAATCGGACAAATTGGCGTGAACGGCCAATTGCAGGACACGCAGACTCTGCCTTTGGCCCCTGTGGAAACCCGCGGCACAGCCGTGGTGTTTGCGAACGAATTTACTGTTCAGCAGACGGGCCGCGTAGGATACTCGCTCAGGATAAGCACAAATCATTTTGATAATCCGATCACGAGGCCATGTAACGCGCCGCTAAAATGGGTTTCGGATTGAAAAATTTTTAAGCACTAGTACGAAATTCGGTTTTGGGGCACTAGCTTCGGGCCGGCAAACGTGATACATACGAAACAGGTGCAGGCGGGATCCGTAAAAAAATAGTCCCCCGAAGAACCGGATTCCAGCCTCTCCCCAGAGAATTCCAGCGCGAATTAGGGACTCATCTACAGTACTGGAACTGCATCTGAAGTAAGTCCAGTTTTCGCACGAGACCACATCCAGGTTTGATCTCGCCATCATCACTGGACCATCCAAGGAGCCCGATCCACCACTATGGACGGAGATCGCAAATATCGCCAACGCGGATACCAGGATTCAGACCGGCCGTCTGACTCCTACCGCTCAGAACGGCCGCGCCCTGCTGGTCCCAAGCTCCCGCTTGATGTAACGGGTCCAAAATTACCGAGGCTCGTTCAGAACGTTATCGCATCGCGCTGCTTCAATTGTGCCGTGGCTCTTCCGCCCGACACGGATTTCAAGGGAAACTGCCCGAAATGCGGCGTCGCGCTTCACTGCTGCAAGCAATGCGTCCATTTCGATTCCTCCACTCGCTTCCAATGCGTTAAGCCGATACCCGTTCGGATTCCCGTAAAGGACCAGGCGAACAGTTGTGAATTGTTCTCGGCGCGCGTGACAGTTGCGCGCGACGCCCTGCCTTCTGCTGGCATCTCTAAACTTCCGGAGAACGGCGTCGTCGCCGCGCCTCGCAACGCCAACGACGCGCGGGCGGCATTTGATAGTTTGTTTAAGAAGTAAGTCGGAACATCACTACATTGCGCCCGTCGGCGGCTTGCGCGCGGGTAGAGTCTCAGTGTTCTTGCGTTCCCGGTAAATGGCCGCGCCGAAGATCAAAAAGAAATCCGCGTCTGCAAAGACACCGAGCATGCCCCGGCAGGGTGCGATCCCCTGCCTGGTGCTGGTCGTCATAGCGCTCGCGATCGTTGCTTTCTTCTTTTTTGCGTCACTGAAGAACACCGGGTGAAAACGCCGAGCGGATGTGCGTTGCTGGGTCCGTTTCCGGCTCGCTACTTGGCGGTTGCTGGTGCGCTTCGGGCAGCAATGGCCGCACACGCGCCCCTTACGGCACTGCCCAGAGTACGAGTCGAGTTGCTAAACACAAGATCCTGGTCTTTGTCGAACACGGCGACCTTGTTATCCCGAACGAAGGGCGTAATTGGACTGATAGGCTCATGGTCCAAGCGCACGACGTAGTCCGCTTTATCACGGTTCGCGGTCACCGTGACAGCCGGACAGTGTTGGACAAAAGCTTTTATCACTTCTACATTTTGAGGGCTCGTTCCGCCGACGAACGCTAATGACCCCTTCGCGTCGCCGACTGTGGCATCCCCGGACAGCTGCGGGGATGCACTCTCGGTGATGAATACGCGAGGCTTTTCGGCGGCGGCGCCCAAAACGGCTAGCGCAACGGGCAGCAGCATGCATATCGGCTTCGTTTTCATGTGGTTCTCCAAAGAAGGTCTTGAGGCAAAGCGCGAAGCGCAGAGCTCGAAGCGCTTGTCTGCTGCTTCAGACGGGAGCAGGCGTTGGTGAGTTACTTCCGGCGGCACTGACCCGCGGGCACGCGGGTCGACATGGAGCGGCGTGCGTCGCAAACCGTGTCGCATCTTCCTCACGGCCGTGAAAAAGTCTTACGCTCCCGCCGGCATGACCGTCGGCGCGACGCGCTCGTAATGCCGCGTTGCTCCGCCCCAGGCGATATCCATCGACAGGCGTGGCTTTTGTTGCGCCAGTCTGTACATCACCGCCAAACCCCATCCATCCGCAAACGCCGCGTGCGCGTCATGCGTTACATGCTGGAGCACGGCAGCCAGTTCGTCCCGGCTCTTCATCAGGGCTGGATCGGCGGTCGGA
>JAFAQG010000793.1 GCA_019246575.1 Acidobacteriaceae bacterium | reverse complement strand
CGCAATGCGTACCGCGTTCCGGATTCGGTCGATGTCGGTTTGGGTGAACGGCTGCCGGGATATGAGGATGGTGTCCTGCGCGCCCCACTTTGTCAGTTTTTGAAGATCCTCACGCACGACAATAATGTTCCGTGACGGCTGTTGCTGACCAATTTGTCTTAATGCAGCCGCAGCAAGCGAAACGACGCGCAGGGATTCGCGAGGCGGAACAAAGCCCCAGCGCGTGAACGCCAATATGCCGTCGTCGGTGAGATGGTTCAGGTAATCGGTGAAGGCGTTCGTTGTATAGAGGTTATTTTCAGAAAGCGCAAATGCACCGGCGGCGGTGGAAGCCCAGGTGTCGACAAGAGTCGCTTGAATTACGTTGTAGCGATCATGCGACCGGCGTATAAACGAGCGGCCGTCGTCCACGAGAATGTTTACTTCCGGCCTGAAGTACAGACGATTGCTGTATTGGGGGAATCGCTTGCGCATGATTTCATCCGCAATGATCGGGTTGATCTCGACACCGACGACGTCCTTGCTGGCCGCCGCCAGCGCACGAGCGATGTCCCAGCCGCCGCCGGGTCCGATAACCAAAGTTTTTGCCCCGGGGCGTAGAAGATACGGAAAGCCCGGACCTTGATATGCGAGGTCGAAGCGATCCTTTCGAGAGAGGTGGTCGAAATCGAAATTCGCCACCCCGGTTGCGGCATCCGCATCGATGACAATGCTTTTGATGGAGCCTTCCTGCTTCAAACCAACCCGTGAAAAGCTGTTCCACTGAACAAACTCTTCATGCCCGATGGGCTGACTTTTCGCGTACCTCACGTCAATCAGGAACAATTTGGCATTGCAAGCGATGAGCGCGACCAGGAGCAATCCGACAATTACCGCGCCGACCCGGCCCTTTGTGGAGCCCGCGAGATGAAACCAAATTGCTGAGGAAACGGCGAACAAGACAGCAGCGACGAGGATTGTGTTCGGACCGCCAAGCGTGTTCAGCAGAGGTATCAGAACAGCACAACCGGCCGCGGCCCCCATCAGATCAAAAAAATAAACACGGTTGACGCACTGAATGGTGTCGGCGATCACGAGCGAAAGGATGGCTCCGGACAATATGAACGGGATAGCCGAAGCGAAGTAGGCAAGCGTTAGTTCGGTCGCTTGCATGTTTCCTGTGCGCTCGAGAAGAAACCAGAGGCAAAGAACGATCGCGACGGCGTTCAGTGTAGCGAGAAGGCCGACTTTGTTGTACAGCGATCCACGGTAGTCGACAATAAGGTACGACAACACGCCGCCCGCGCCTAAGCCAAACAGCGCGATCGAGATGGCAAGAAACGCAAAGTGGTAGAAGTAAATGACGGAAAAAACGCGAGTAAGCGTAAGCTCAAGCAAGAGTGTCGCGAGCGACGTTGCGGCAACGGCGAAGTAAGTCTGGGGCCAGTGGCGACGCCGGGAGGGTGCTAAGACCTCCTGCCGCACTGCATCTATGAGGGGCAACTTCCTATGTTAGTGGACGTAGAAGGCCGGAATGTAGGTACGCCTATGTGGCGCGGTTGAGAAACGAGGCGATTCGCCGGGCTATGCGGCCGCTCGCTTGACCATCCCCATACGGGTTGTGAACATGCGCCATACGCTGATATTCGTGCTCATCGTCCAACAAGCGACCGGCTTCGCGCACGATCGCGTCGCGATCGCTCCCAACCAGCTTTACGGTTCCGGCACGGACCGCTTCCGGACGCTCGGTCTTGTCGCGTAGCACAAGGACGGGTTTTCCGAGCGAGGGCGCCTCTTCCTGCACCCCGCCTGAATCGGTAAGGATCAGGTAGGCTCGCGACATCAGATCCACAAATGGAACATAGTCTAACGGCTCAATCAGAAGGACATTGTCTTTACCGGGCAGCACGCGTGAAACCGACTCGATTACATTCGGATTCCGGTGAACAGGCCAGACGATCTGGACGTCGTTGCGCCGCGCCAGGTCGCATAGAGCGTGGCAGATCTGTTCGAACGCTGGGCCGAAGCTCTCACGCCGATGTGCCGTGATTAAAACGAGTTTTTTGGTCGGATCGATAGGGAGCGACAGCTCTGAAGTCCTGCGCTCGCGAAGTCCGTCGCGGACTGCGAGTACGGCGTCGATACCCGTATTGCCGGTCACCTGCACGCATTCGCGCGGGACACCCTCGCTCGCGAGATTGCCGGCTGCCCACTCGGTCGGAGCAAAATGCAATTGAGCTAGCCGGGAAGTAAAGGAGCGGTTCATCTCCTCGGGGAAGGGCGCGTTGAAATCATGAGTGCGCAGACCGGCTTCGACATGGGCGACCGGAATCTGTGAATAGAATGCAGCCAGCGCGACGCAAAATGTTGTCGTGGTATCTCCTTGAACGACAACCATGGATGGCTGAACGTCCGTGATAACCGGTTCGAGAGATGCAACGATACGCGCGTGGAGCGCTGTCAGACACTGTCCCGGCTGCATAACGTTCAGGTCATAATTCGGGTGGATGTCGAACGCACTCAGTACCTGATCGAGCATGTCACGATGCTGGGCCGTGACGCAAACGACCGTTTCAATTCCGGTGCACGCCAGTGCGCGTAGAGCAAGGATGGGACATGCCAGCTTTATGGCTTCCGGGCGCGTGCCAAAAACGACCAATACTCGTCTGCAGGCGTTGCGGTGTTGGGGAAGGGGTTCTATTTGTGCCGGTAGGTGATTCGTCCCTTGGT
>JAFAQG010001042.1 GCA_019246575.1 Acidobacteriaceae bacterium | reverse complement strand
GCAATGCCCGTTACCCATCGCGTCCGTTGCCGGATGGCGCCCCGACGATCGCGAGGGAAGTACTCTCGGGTTGCCATAAAACCCCGCGCCCCTTTCTTCAGAGGCGAAAATAATTGCGGGTACCCGGAATTGTGAAGGTACACCCCGATCTCATAATCTTCGGTCAGGCTGGCGGGGTTGAAGACAATATTCTGCCGCTCGCGGGCAAGCTGCTGCAGAATGTCACGCGCAAAGCCAGTCCCTACGCCGTTCGAAGGAATAAAAGACCGGCAGAATTGCCGCGCGGGCATGTCGATGGTCTGGTATTCCGCAAAGTCATCGCAGTACACCCCATGGACCCACTGCGTTAGCGGCGTCGGTAGAGGGAGGACAGGCACTTGGACCATTGCGTACCGGGTCCGCTCGCGGTTAATGACGGAAAGGGCATCAGGATGGATCAAATCCTCGGCATCATGCAAGACGATGGTGTCGAAATGAATACCTTGTTCCTGCTCATAGAGCTCCATCGAGCGGTAAACCCAGTTGAGGCAGTCCGCCTTCGAGGTCGGCCCCGGATGGGGACAGCGCGCCACGTGGACATTGCGATGAACCATCGCGAGCTGACGGGCAATACCGACCGTTGCCGGGTCGTTCGGGTAGACGCCAAGAAAAAAATCGTAATTCCGGTACGAGATTGCCGCTAGGTTGTGGCGCACCATGCTAGCGATGACGGCGGACTCGTTCCAGCAGGGAACAAAGATGGCAATCCGGCGTTGATAGTTCGGCTCGGGAGTATGCGGAATTCCATCTCCGCGTCTGCGGATTATGGAGTGCCACAGGCAAATGAGGGAAGGCAGCAAATCATCGAGGCCACTGACGAGCAAAACGCTCGCGAGGGCGCCCAGCGCCCACGACCAAAGCGATGAAAATGCGAAAAGAGACACCACTGCCCAGTAGAAAAGTGCTTAGATCAGCAGGCGATTCGCAGGTTTCTGTAAGATTTTCAACTGCATCCATGCACTCTGTGGTTATGACGGAGAGTAGATTGGAGCGATCGGAGCTGACCTCGCTTAACCAACTCGTTCAGGAAATCATAGGCGGCTCCGTGAAGCGCCACACGTTCACGCAATGGGAACTGGAACTGTTACTCGATCTGCAGACCTGCCATATTCGCAAATCCGCGCGTCCTGAGGTGTTGCGGCGGTACGTGAAGGCCGTGCAGCAGCATTTCGCGCAAGGCGCGCTCGAGCCGTTGCGTCTCTCCGCTTTTCTCGAGCGCGAGAACCAGCGCAGCCGTGCGGGTGCGGACCGGCAGAAGGTTGTAGAACTCAGTTTGCCCAACGCCGGCTAACCGCGGCGTTGCAACTGATAGCCGTATCGCTGGGATATCCTCAAAACAGGCGAGTAAAACGCTCGTCTGCACGATAGCAGAGGTCCATTCATGGCTACCAGCGCGGGCACGAAGCCTGAGCGTAAAGTTTTCTGCGTAAAGCTCAAACAGGAGCTGCCCGGACTCGACGAAGTTCCATTCGACGGCCATCCGCTCGGCCAGCGCATCTACGAGAACGTGTCCAAAGATGCGTGGCGCATGTGGGTAGAGCAAATGAAAATGATCATGAACGAGTATCGTCTGAACCTTGGCACGCCCGAAGCACAGGAGTTCCTTTTGAAGCAGATGGAAGAGTATTTCTTCGGAGAGGGCGCCGCGCATCCGCCGGGATATGTCGCGCCAGGTCATTAGTCGTCCGACGCCGTTTGAGTCTGCACGTCCCCGCCGCTCTGATCGTCCTCCCATTTTGAGTCTGAAGCTGCTGATCTGTTCCATGGCCGGCGTCGCGTGCTTTGCGGCAGGCGATCCCGTCGCAGCTCGTCTCGCGAAAGAGGCTCGCCAAGCGCGGAACTCCGGGCAGCTTGTTCGTGCATACCTGCTGTACGCGGAGGCAGCAGCTCGCGATCCCCGGAGTCCAACGTACCGGCAGAATAGGGACGCTTTGGCGCCCGCGGCCAAGCTGCTGACCGAGTCGAAAGTCCAGAACGCGGATATATCGAAAGATGTAAAGGCGGCTGAATCGGTCCCGGGATCTAGCGACGCGGAATCCGCCATGGATATCGCATCCGCGGCTGCACTCGAACCCGCCGATAATCCGCAGCCCCCGCCTGCGCTCGAGTTCAGTGATGCGATGCACAGTTTCGATTTGCGTTTGGACGAGAAATCGATGATTGCGGAAGTAGCGCAGGCCTATGGCGTGAAGGCGATATTCGATCCTGCGTTCAACAGCAAGCCTGCAATGCGGTTCGCAATCGACCGAGCCGATTTCCGAACCGCGATGGAGGGACTGACTGCATCGACGCAGACGTTTGTATTTCCCGTAACTGCAAACACGATCTTTGTTGCGCGGGACACACAGACAAAACGAGACGAATTCGAGCCCAGCATCATTGTTACCGTGCCGCTCCCCGAAGCCTTGGACGCCAAGGAAATGATGGAAGCTGCGAATGCCGTTCGCAGTTCTTTGTCGCTTAGATCCATCGCATGGGACACTGCGGGTCGCACCCTCGTCATTCATGATCGTGTGGCAAAAGCCCGAATCGCTAGATCGCTGCTCGAGACCGTGATTCTGCCGAGAGCGCAGGTCTCGCTCGAAGTACAGGTGCTGGCGGTAAATTCGGATACGACCTATCACTACGGTCTGGCTCTCCCCACAAGTTTTCCGGTCGTGAGTTCGGCGCGGATCGGCGGTTTCCAAACTCTGCTTCCGACATTCACGAGCGCGACGAAGTTACTTACTTTTGGAGCCGATCACTTTTTCGGTGTGGGACTGGCGGACGCGACGTTGTTTGCGCTCTACACGCAGTCCACAAGCCGGAGTCTGTTCGACGCAACGGTAGTAGTTGAAGACCGGCAGACGGCGACGCTACACGTTGGAGATAAGTATCCGATTCCACAGTCGATCTACAGCGGATTCCAGCAGAGCGGAGGATCCATCTATAACCCCATCGGCCAGGTGAGCCTGGAAGACCTTGGGCTGGTGCTGAAGCTTGGCGCGCGAGTGAACGGGGAAGCCGACATTTCGCTGGACGTCGACGCAGAATTCAGGTCGCTGGGAACTTTGACGCTCGATACCATCCCTGCTATAGCGGAACGAGAATTTAAAGGTAACGTGAGACTGCGCGAGGGCGAATGGGCGGTTATTGCCGGAATGGAGGAGGCGGAGCACACGGCGTCCCGGAACGGGCTGCCGGGGCTCGCGCAGATACCGGGCCTCAATCATTTTTTGAGCGAGAACAACCGCGAGAACACGTCTTCAAATACTCTCGTTGTGATCAAACCAACCATCACGCGATTGCCCATGCCGAGCACGATCAGCCCTCAGTTCCTCATCGGGCCACAGCGGGGCACTCGCGTGCTCTTCTAAGGAAATCGCGCAAAACGCTCGCGGCATCAAGCGCCCCGCCCAAGGATCCAACGAGTTCCTTTTCTGACTCGCGGCGCGCATCCGCGCCCTTTGCGCTATGAAGCCGCTCCGCCCCGTGCGGAACCGGTGCTCTCTGTTATGTTCACAGCATGTCAAAGATGTGCGACGAGATTCGCGAACAGCCCGCGACCATCGAACGCACCATAAAAGAAGAATGGCCCAATGCGGAGAGGTTGCGCGCGTTTTTCCTCAAGCATCCGGTTCGGTTGCTGGTCCTCACAGCGCGCGGCACATCGGACAACGCCGCACAATTTGCCCGTTATCTGCTCGAGATTGCAACCGGCATACCCGTTTGCCTGGCTGCGCCGTCAGTTCTGACCCTCTATCGATCGAATGTGGCATTCAAGGATGCCGCAGTCGTTGCGATCTCGCAGTCTGGAGAATCGACCGACACTAACCTCGTACTCGAAAGCGCGAAAGCAGCAGGTGCATTCACGGTTGGAATAACCAATGAGAGCCAGAGCACGCTGGCTCGTGTGGCCGAGCACGTGTTATTTGTTCGCGCGGGCAAAGAAAAAAGCGTTGCCGCAACGAAGACGTACACCGGCCAATTAGCGTGTCTGTATCTGCTGGCGTACGCGCTTGGGGCACGTATCCGGCACGAGGACTTGCAGCGAATACCCGAGTTCGCGGCGGCGGCGCTACAACTCGAAGATGAAGTTCGAGCGCGCGCAGAACGGTACTGTTTCATGCGTCACGCGGTCTGCATCGGCCGTGGTCTCAATTACGCCAATTCGCTCGAGTTTGCGTTGAAGCTCATGGAGACCTGCTACGTTGTTGCGGAGCGCTTCTCCTCGGCGGACCTCATGCATGGTCCTATTGCGATGCTCGAGCCATCGTTCCCGTGTTTCGTATTCTGCCCAGCGGGCGTGACATGGCAACCGTTATGTGAGCTCCTGCGCAAGCTCGAATCAATCACTGCGGAGATGCTGCTGATCACGGATGAGAGCAACAATGAAGTGCAGAGTTTTCGGACTCGAAGCGGTGAGCCTGTAACAATTCCGGCCAGCCTGCGGGCATCGGGCGAACTGCCGGAAGACGTCTATACGCCCATTCCGTACATCATTCCTGCGCAGTTATTTGCCGCAAGCTTGGCGGAAATAAAAGGACTGAATCCGGATTCTCCGCGCACGCTGAGTAAGGTAACGCACACCCTATGACAGACGCAACGCCCCCGGATTGCCCCGGATCAGGCGAGCTATGAATGCT
>JAFAQG010000712.1 GCA_019246575.1 Acidobacteriaceae bacterium | reverse complement strand
AATCGCGAACGCACTGCCGCGTAGCGGACCTCGAACTCTCTTTCCGCAAGCCTTCCGAACGTCTCAGTTTCTCCGCCGAACCCGCACAGCAGCAGCTTCGACACGCGTTTTCCTAGCTGGTCCTCCACATACGCAAAAGTCTGCCGCAACACATCGCGAACGCTGTCGATCGGCGGCACTGTTTCCGGTTCTCCCGTCGACAGATCCAGGCAGCGCACAAGCCGAACGCGTTTCATCTCCAGGACCAAAATCGAGATCGTCGATCCAGCCAGCTTCGCCACCAGCGTCAGTCCGCTCTCGCCTGTCACACACAACGGCAAAGCAGCAATCGATGACGGCGTCACCAGCCCAACCCGGAATCCCGCGTCGGTAAACAGGCTTTCGTACTCCAGCAGAATGGGACGCGCAATCGCTACCGCCAGCACTTCCACCCGCTCCGGCTCCTGTATTTGAACCGAATACGCAACCTGCGATTCGTCGATGTGAAACGGGACGCTCTTCCGCAGCCTGAACCGTATCAGCGCAGCCCGTTCGTCCTCGCCTGCCGGAAAGTGTTCGAAATCGAGCACAGCCATTCGAACGGCGTAATCCGGTATCACGACGCCCGCAGTGTTGCGGCGTTGCGTAACCGCGCCCATGCGCCCGAGCAGATCGCGGTAGGCCTGCGCGTGCAGCACGTTTGGAGCGCTCGGCGAAGGCACAAGTGCTCGCTCGCCCAGAATCTCCAGCCGCGGTTGCGCGGCATGGCGCGGCGACGCCTGCGCAAGCGTACCTTCCGTGATTTCAAACACGTGATCCGGCGGCGGTTCCGACAACCATCGCTGAACCTTTCCCATGAACGACAGAAATTTACCTACCCTTCAATGAACGTGACCTTGTTGGCTTCGCGTAGCGTCGTGATGCCCTGCCGGACGCGGTCGAGCGCCGATTCGCGCAGGAACGTCATCCCTTCCTCCCGCGCTACTCGCTTGATCTCCGATGTCGGCCGTCGCTCGAGAATCATCTCGCGGATTCGCTCGGAAAGATCCAGCAGTTCGTGAATCGCCGTGCGCCCGCGAAAACCCGTTCCGTTGCACTCCATGCAGCCCCGGCCCTCGTAGAACGGAAAATCCCGCCACTGACTCAGATTCAGCCCGCTGTCCGCTAGATAATCGTCCTCGTACTTCACGCGATGCCGGCAATGCTGGCAGATGATGCGCACCAGCCGCTGCGCCAAAATGCAATTCAGCGAAGACACAAAGTTATAGGGCTCCACGCCCATGTTCAGAAAGCGCCCCAGCACGTCAAGAACGTTGTTCGCGTGAACCGTCGTGAACACCAGATGGCCCGTCAGCGCTGCGTTAATCGCGATCTGAGCTGTTTCGTGGTCGCGGATTTCGCCGACCAGAATTTTGTCCGGATCGTGCCGCAGAATCGATCGCAAACCGCGCGCAAATGTCAGTCCCTTCTTCTCGTTTACCGGAATCTGCGTGATGCCCTTAATCTGATACTCAACGGGATCTTCAATCGTGATGATCTTGTCTTCGTCGTTCTTGATTTCGCTGAGCGCTGCATAGAGCGTCGTCGTCTTCCCCGATCCCGTCGGTCCTGTCACCAGCACCATGCCGTACGGCTCTTTGATGTAGCGCCGGAACTTCGCAAGATCCGAATCAGCGAAGCCCACCACGTCCAGCGTTAGCCGCGCGAACTTCTCGCTCATCGATTCTTTGTCGAGCACGCGAAGCACGGCGTCTTCGCCGTAAATCGTGGGCATGATCGATACGCGGAAGTCGATGAGCCTTCCCTTATACCGCACCCGGAAGCGCCCGTCCTGCGGCACGCGCCGTTCGGCAATGTCCAGTTCGCTCATCACCTTGATGCGCGAGATCACAGCCGAATACCATTCCTTCGCGATCGGGCTCATGGCATACTGCAGCACGCCGTCGATGCGGTACTTGATCGCGAGTTCCTGATCGCGTGTCTCGATGTGAATATCGCTCGCCCGCCGCTCCAGCGCGTTGAAAATCGTGGTATCGACCAGCTTAATGACCGGCGCGATATTGCCTTCGTCCGACGTCAGCTTGTCGATCGAAAGCGTCTCGTCCGCACTCTCCTCGTCCCCAACAACGTCGAGCGTGAACCCTTCCGTCACTTCCTCGAGAACGCGCTGCGATTGCTCCGTCTTCTTCAGCAGGTCCGAGATCTGTGATTGTGTCGCTACTTTGATGCGCAGCTTCTTTGAAAGCAACACCGACAGCTCGTCGATGTGAACAATCTGCGTCGGGTCCGAGATCGCGATATCCAGCGTTCCGTTATGCGCGTGAAGCGGCACGAAATGATACCGGAACATCAGGTCCACCGGTACCGTCCGGAACAGTTCGTGGTCGATCTTTGCCGTTTTCAGGTCCACGAATTCGCAGTGGTAGCGCGCCGCTGCCGCTTGCGCGTGTTCCGCTTCCACTGCCGGGTCGTTGAGTTTTAGAGTTTCGGTTGCCATTTACCTGATCGTGTCTGCCAGCGAAAAGATCGGCAGATACAACGCCACTAATACGCACGCTACAAAAATACCCATGAAAACCATAATCGCGGGCTCTATCAAAGACATCATCGCTGTCATACTTGTGCTCACGTCTTCTTCATAAAACTCGGCCACGCTCGTCAACATCTGCGGCAGCGCGCCCGTCGATTCGCCCACTTCCATCATGTCGATCGCTAGCCCTGGAAACATGCCTGTCGTCTTCAGCGCGGCCGAAAGCGACTTACCCTCTCTCACCAGCGCCGCTGCTTTCTCCAACGCCTTCTTGAAGAGAACTGTTCCGAGCGACCGCCCCGCTGTCTCGAGCGCCTGCACCAGGGGAATACCGCCCATCAGCAACGTGCTGAGCACGCGCGATAATTGCGCCACCTGGTACTTGGTCCACACGGCGCCGAAAATCGGCATGCCTTTCTTGAAGCGGTCCAGGGTCTCTTGCGAGCTCTCGCGTCTCGACCAGAAGTACACCGCTACAGCCGCGCTTGCCAGAATACCGATTGCGAGTAAAATGTAGCTCCGGGCTGTAGTCCCGACAGCAATGAGGATCTGCGTCGGTACCGGCAGCTTCGCTTCCATGCTCCGGTACAGTTCCGCGAAATTCGGAACGACATAAGTGACCAGAAATATGATCAGCCCGATCACCATCGTTATCAGAACGCATGGATAGAGCAGCGATGCCACAAGCTTCTTCCGCAGCGCCAGCGTGAGCCGCTGATACGAAATGTAGCGATCCAGAACCTCTGTCAGCGATCCGCTTTTTTCGCCCGCCAAAACCGAGGTGACATAGATAGGTGGAAAAACGCCCTGGTGCGCAAACGCGTCAGACAGTCCCGTCCCGGTCCGCACCTCGTCCCGGACCGCCCGGATAGGCCGGCCCAGCTTCTCGTCCGTCAAACGGTCGGCCAGCAGGTCGAGCCCCTTCAGAATCGGTAGACCCGCGCGCACCAACGTCACAAACTGCTGGTTGAAGATCAGGAACTTCTCCAGGTTTACTGTCTTGCGCCGCGCCGGCGTCCTGCTCAGGCGTGCGCTGAGGTCCCGGGCTCGAACGGAGTAGACAAGATAGCCCTGCTGAGCCAAGTGCTCGCGAGCCTCGCGCTCACTCCCGGCATCCGTTACCTGCTCATGCATTTGTCCGCGCGGATCTGCGTATCGGAGGACGAATTCAGCCATGTCTGCTCTTACTTAGCCTGTGCGCCGAACTCGATCGAGTCCACGACCTCGGCGTTCGGCGGAACATCGAAGTGGAATAACTGATTGGAAACAGGAGGATTCAATCTTTCGTCGCTCAACCAAAAAGCCAACTCGCTACCGTCCCGGCCCGAGACCTGCAGTTGCTCGACTCTCCCGTCGGAGGCGACCAGCATTCGAACGTCTTCGTACGGGGCACGGTCGTTCTTGGCCTTCGCATCCAGCCACGTGCCGCCCTCGGCCTCCCGAACCTGGAAGTCCCGAAATTGCTTCTTCATATCCAGGCGGCCCAGAAGAAAAGCTAGCGGGGCACGCATATCCTCAGTGTCTTTCAGAGGAACTTTTTCTACCCTATTGTCCCTCGCGGTGTAGAGGAATACGTTCTTCCCGTCGGAAATGAAGAGCTTCCCTTTCGGGTTAGCGTAGTCCCACCGCATCTTCCCTTGCTTGCGGAGCGTCAGTGTGCCCGATTCCGGCGGCCGGGCATGACCTGCAATGCTGTAATTCTCCACGAACTTTACCGAAAGCGTCTGTGCCGCGTTATATCGTGTTTCGACGCGCTTTATAACTTCATACGCTGTTTCCGTGGCCCACAGAAACACCGGACAACTGAATACCAGGGCTAAACTGGACAGACGCGCCAGCCTCGCCCTTCGTTTAACTAAGGCCACAATCTTTGCCGCGTCCAGGCCGATTCTCCTGTCCTTCGGTACAGAATTCTGTCGTGCAGCCGGTCGGGGCGGCCCTGCCAGAACTCAATCGCGTCGGGTCTCACCCGGTAACCGCCCCAAAACTCCGGGAGCGGAACTTCGTCCGTGGCGGCATACCGCTGTTGTTCGACTTTCATGGCTTGCTCGATCTCTTTCCGCGACGGGGCTGGCCGGCTCTGATGCGATGCCCGAGCTCCGAGCCTGTGCCCTTTCGGCCGCGACCGGAAATACGCCTCCGACTCTTCGCGAGGAACCTGCTCCACCTGCCCCTCCACCCGCACTTGCCGGTGCAGCTCCGCCCAATAAAAGGTTAAAGCGGCGAATGGGTTCGTTCTTAGTTCTTGGCCTTTGCGGCTTTGATAGTTCGTGTAAAAAACGAAGCCAGCGTCACTAACCTCTTTTAATAGGACAATCCGCGCCGACGGCCGCCCGTCGCTTGTGGCGGTTGCGAGCGTCATGGCGTTTGGCTCTTTCAAATCAGCAGCTTGCGCCTCCTGAAACCAGCGCTCGAACTGGACAATTGGGTTCGAATCGCAATCCGACTCGTCCAGCTGGCCAACCCGGTAATCCTGTCTCAGCCCCGCTAACGAGAGTTGGTGCCCAGTTCGTTTGGCAAAATCCGCCATTCTCCCTCATTCTGCTATACTTACAAGTTCCGGCAATGATCTACGCCATCACCGCGCTGCACATTATCATTTGCTTTTTTTTGATCATTGTTGTTCTGTTGCAGAGCGGGAAGGCCGCCGATCTGGCGGGAGCTTTTGGCGGAATGGGCTCGCAGACGGTGTTCGGCCCACGTGGCACCGCGACCGTGCTCTCTAAGGCAACAACAATTGCCGCTTCATTATTTATGATCACCGCGCTGACATTGGCGATTCTGTCCGACCGCGGCCTCGCTTCCACCGGCGTCGGGAGCGTCATCAAACAGACGCCGTCCGCGGCCCAGAAGACCGCGAAACCCGTGCCGCAAAAAGGCACAAAGAAGTAATGCGAACGCGGAGATGGCGGAATTGGCAGACGCACTAGCTTGAGGTGCTAGCGGGTAACACCGTGGGGGTTCAAGTCCCCCTCTCCGCACCAACAACCAACTTTAAGACTTGGTTCGTTCCCAACGTACGCGGCGGTAGCGCAGACAACGGCGACATTGATATCTGCCATGTACGGGCCACATGACATCGTTGTGCGCCAACGTGCACCAGAAATTACCAATGCTGTGCAAGAGTATGCGAACACGGTCGGCCATGACGTCGAGCTTAATAGGCGGAATTGAAAAAAGGAATTGCTGCATCGGGACTAAGGGGGTCCAGAACTTCCCGTACTGAGGTATTGGCGTATTCCGACTAGATCGGACGGTAAACTCACAACTGGGAGGAATTATGGACTGGAGGGATGCGCTGAGTGATATGTTTCAACGGTACACGGGCGCAGCTACGGCCGCAGCACCCCAAGACCCTCACACAGATTTCCAACAGGTCGCACAAGCGGCGCCGCAGCAGGATATAGCGACGGGCATTTCGCAGGCATTTCGCTCCGATCAAACTCCAGCCTTTCCGCAGATGCTTGCCAGCCTATTCGAGCGCTCCGATCCCCAGCAGCGGGCGGGATTATTGAACCGCCTAATGGGTTCGCTTGGGCCGGGAGGCATCAGTGCTCTCCCGGGGCTGGCAGGCCTTTCAGGATTGCTTAGCGGCGGAAGTATTACGCCCCAACAAGCGACGCAGATTTCGCCGACCCAAGTGCAGCAGATTGCGGCGCACGCCGAGCGGCAGAATCCATCCATCGTGGACGAGGTGAGCAGCTTCTACGCCCAGCACCCGCAAGTAATGCAGGCAGTCGGGGGACTGGCGCTTACGATCGCACTGCAGCATATATTAAAGCGGTGAAGGCGCCGAGCGAGAACGCGCAACTCGAACGCAGTCACATGTACTTTGCGCCTCGGCGATGCGCTTATTCACGACCCAAGCGCAAACTGAAATCGTAGATCTGATACAAAGTACGACATGAGATTCAAGCGAGTTGCCCTGTTGATTGGCGTCTCGACCGCAGTGATGCTTTGTTCGATTGCCGCGGAGGGGAACCTGTCGGGCGTTTGGCGGCTGCGCGTCGAGCGGCCCGATGGCACGACTCAGGATCGGTTTTTGAAATTAACACAGAGTGGAACCTCCGTGGCAGGAACCATCATTACGAATTATCGGCCGGCACCCATCAGAAGCGGCTCATTCGAAGGCGGCAAGCTGCACCTTGAAATCAGCCCGCGCGGCCGCATGACAATCGCTTACGACGGCACGCTGGAGGGAGACCGTCTCAACGTGAAGATCACAACGACTCGGCCGTCGAACGCGAGACCGGCTGAAGTTTTGCAGGCCACAGGCGAGCGATCGACGGAAGAAGCTTCGCTCCCGCCCAAACCCCTTCCTGTGCCTGCGCTACACGACGTTCCCGACAATGGCCTCGTTCGCACTCCGCCCATGGGCTGGAATAGCTGGAACCATTTTGCAGGACGAGTCGATGACGCTACGGTACGCGCCGCTGCGGATGCGATTGTCGCCTCAGGTATGAAAGCGGCGGGATATGAGTACGTCAACATAGATGACACATGGGAAGGCGCGAGGGACGCAAACGGCAACATCCAGTCGAACCGAAAATTCCCTGATATGAAGGCGCTTGCGGCCTATGTGCACTCAAAAGGATTGAAAATTGGACTGTATTCGTCGCCGGGCCCGCTGACGTGCGCGGGGTACGAGGGCAGCTTTGGACACGAAGAACAGGATGCAAAGACATACGCCCAGTGGGGATTCGACTACCTGAAGTACGACTGGTGCTCGGCGGGAGCGATCTATAAGGACGACGATTTGCGTCCGGTCTACCAAAAAATGGGGGATGCTCTGAAGAAATCCGGACGCGCTATCGTTTACAGCCTTTGCGAGTACGGCAGGGGCGATGTTTGGACCTGGGG
>JAFAQG010000644.1 GCA_019246575.1 Acidobacteriaceae bacterium | reverse complement strand
CCAAGTGTCTTCGCATCAATCGCCCGAGCTTGCTCCAACTGCGCCTGGGCTTCCGGATAAAGGCCCAGGCGTTTGTATGCATTCCCGATGGTTTGCCGGATTGCGGCTTCCACCGCGGGTTGTTTGTCGAAAGTGTGTCCAATGCGTGTCGCGGCTCGGTCCAGGGCCGTTCGCACCTTCAGGTCCCGATCAATCTTTATACCCGGCCGCGCCTGACCCTTGGGGCCGGCCTGGGCCAGCAAATCGTTTTGAAGAAAGTCGTTAACCGCTTTGGCCCTTGCGGCTTCGCCGTCCGCTCGCAGTTGCGCCGCGACTGCACGATTTCGCTCCTGAACTGCTTGTGCTTCCGCGCGCCGGGCGCGGTTCGCCTCCCACATGCTGGCGATAATGCCGGCTATTAGCACCACGAAAACCGCTGCAATTCCTGCTACCAGCGCTTTATTACGCCGCGCAAACTTGCGGATGTGATATGTCGTGCTGGGCGGTCTGGCGGTGATCGGCTCATCTCGGAGATATCGCTGAATATCGGCAGCCAACTCCGCCGCCGACGAGTATCGCCGCTCTTTGTCTTTCTCCAGCGCTCTGCCCACAATCGTCTCGATGTCACCGCGATACATCCGGCTGATCGAGCTGAGCGGCGCAGGGTCTTCTTCCCTGATTGTGTGTATGGCTTCCGGCAAGTTTGCATTGATCTGGTAAGGCAGGCGGCCGGCAAGAAGTTCGAACAGGATTACGCCGAGCGCGTACACGTCGCTGCGCGTATCAAGAGACAACGGATCGGCCAGCACCTGCTCCGGGCTCATATAAGCCAGCGTTCCGACGAGCTGCCCCAGATCCGTCTGGCGGGTGGCTCGCGCATCGCTGTCCGTCATCCTCGCTACGCCCAGATCCAGAATTTTCGGCTGACCAGTTTCCTCGACCAGAATGTTGCCGGGTTTGAGATCGCGGTGAATGATGCCGCACTGGTGGGCATGGTGCACGGCCTCGCATACCTTGACCATGAGTTCGAGGCTCTCGCGCGGACTGAGCTGGTGCGATTGCGCGTACTCCAGCAGCGGCTTGCCACGGATGAGTTCCATGGCGAAGTAAGGCTGCGGCCCGGATCCGCTGTGGGCCGTGCCCGCTTCATAGATTTGAGCGATGCCCGGGTGCCGTAACCGGCCAAGCGCCTGCGATTCATGCTCGAACCGCCAGAGCAGTTCCGTGCTCGCCAGTCCCGTTTTGAGGACTTTCAACGCGACCATGCGGCGGGGATGGTCCTGTTCCGCCTCATAAACTGTGCCCATGCCCCCTTCGCCGAGCAGTCGTACTATCCGATAGCGGCCTATCATGCGCGGCAGCGGATCGCGCCTCTCGATAAGAGTACTGTCTGGGGTGGGATTCAGCCTAGTGCGCGTCGGGTCCTGCGGCCCTCCCAGCGCGCCTGAAAATCCTGCCTCAGGGCCCATAGCTTCGCCCTCCTGACCAACTGGCGCTTTCCTGTCCGGAACTGCGAGTCAATTCCGCAATCTGCAAGATTATTCTAAGGCCAAAACGGAAAAAATACAGGTATTGCTTTGGCGCAATTCTTATATGTTGCGCAACGGTTCAAGCCGGGTCTCGATCCGATCCGGAAAAACGTGCAATGTGGTGCGTCGCCTGTGCTTTCCTCCATGAACCTCACAGGCCAGTGGAAGCCTTCCGGCGTGATCACGAATCGCCAAACGCTGTCGCCGCAAGCGGCTGTATAAAAGCTCCGCCCGTCGGGGCATCAGTTAACGTTGCGATTCGTCAATCCACCTCGATTCCCAAATAATCACAGGGCGCATTCTCGAGATCCTGCCGCACGCCCAGGTATCTCTCAGTCGTCTGCATACTCTCGTGACCAAGCGAGAGCTGGATGTGCTCGAGCGGTGCATGGCCTTTGTGGGCCAGTTTGGCGAAGGTTCTCCGCGCGTCGTGAGGTGCGAGGTCGAGCCCGATCTTCTTCGCTCTGTCCGTGACGATCAGATACACGGCCTGCGCGG
>JAFAQG010000545.1 GCA_019246575.1 Acidobacteriaceae bacterium | reverse complement strand
TGCTACGGATATCGCAACCGAGTCGAACTGCTTCAATACGAGCGGCTGAGTGACGCTTGGAGGGGAGGCAACCGGCTTGCCATCCGGTCCAGTGATACTGAGAATCTTGAAGTCTGGCCCGGATACGCTGATCGTCGTTATCCTGATCGTTGCCGACCCATTGAAGTTTGCGATCGAGATTGACTGAGGTGGGCTCGTCGAACCCACGCGCTCTTCGCCGAAATCGAGGGCAAGCGGGAATCCTACCAACGGCCGCCCCTGATTGGCCAGGGAATCCACCTCCGCCGTCAATACATCGATCTGCTGTTGCGCCTTCCGGAGATCTGCGGCAGACGGCTCTGGCACGGGCGCATGCCTGATGGGCGCGGCGAGGCTCTCGAGTTCGTCCAGCCCGTCCTGCACCTCCTCGAGCGCACGCTGAACCCGCGAGGTGTGGAATCCCCGTGGCAGGCGCCGGTTCAGATTGAGATTCCGCGCCCCGCGCACAAGCGCCTGGAGCTGCTTGACAATTGGCAGGAAACTGCTCTGCACAGCGAGCTTTCCGCCGTCCTGGATCAATTGCGGTCCCTCGGTTGCGGCGAAGCTCTGAATCCAGGTCAACAGATCTTCGATGAACAGCGGCGGAGTACCAGGTCCGAATTGGAGCTCCAACGTCTGCCGCTCGGCAGGACCGATGAATACCGAGTCAAGGGTGAATCGGACCTCGTCCACCGTTTCCGCCACCTCCAGCAATTGCCGGGAGAGCAGTACCAACTGCGTGCCGAAGAACGGCGTCGGCGTATCCAGACCGAAGAAGCCCTGGTTGTTGATCCAGCTCTGGGCAAGCGACGTGATGTAGTCGGAGAGAATCCGGAAGTTTGAGAGATCCTGTTCATCCTGGACCGTGTTCACGAAGTCCTGCTCCGTGAAGTTGAGGCCGAGCAGATCGCGGAGCGTGCCGAGAGTTCCGCCGATCTGGTCCGGATCGGTGACAAGACCTCCGGCGGCAGGCGGGAAAGCTCCGGAAGTAATGAGCATCTGGAAATACTGATTTACGCGCGAAACGCGCGGCCCGCCGGCAAATCCAAGCTCACGCACCAGTTCCGTCAGCTGGCTTCGCGCGATCGCCTTGAGCGCCGCGATGTCTTCCGCATCCGCTTCGGGGTCAAGCGGATAGAGCCCATCCAGCAACGGGAGCGAATTGTCGAGAGCATCCTTGGCCCGCGTGTAGAGACTTGCCTGCGCACCGGTGATGCCGCCAGCGAGATCGGTCTGCACGGCGTACGTGCGTGGGGTCCAGTTGTACGCGATGCGGCCATCGACCGGGCTGCCGGTGAACGAGGCGTTCAGCGCGCCCACGAAGCCCTTCGCGTCGTCGGCCTTCACCTTCCATCCCAGTACATCGCCGACCGCTTTCGTGACGACAGCCCCCAGCGCGGCGCTTCCGGGCGCACCGGATGGAGCCCCTGGCGAGGGCGCAAGCGGCGAGGGAGCAAAGCCGACCTCCTCCGTCAGGACCGGGAAGGAGACGGCGTCTTCGACCGCCCGGGTGGTCCGGCGGATGTTCCTTTCGGACCCACCGCCTCCGTTCACGCGAGTAGCGAACGTGTTGTCACCGGTCGCATCGAAGCCGGAAATGCCGTTGACCGTAACCGATAGCCAATCCCCCTTGTTCAGTTCAAACGAGCCCGAAAAGGTGAGAAACGCTGCGTTCTGGACGGGATCGTACGTCGGCGTAGCAAGCGGAACATTTACGGATGAACCAGAGTTCAGTGGATACTCGATGGCATAGCTGCCCGGCTTCACTGCCTGAGTCGAGTTGACCGGATCGGAGAAGAACACCGTGACGGTGGTTTCTGTAGCATTGCAATCGACTATTTTCAGGCCCATGGCCGCCTTTCCTTTTTGCTCGCCGGGCGCCGACTGGCGCTCAGGTCTCCGCCAAAGATTCGAGTGCAGAACGCGTTCCGGCAGCAAACTTCCGCCCGACCTGAATGCTCCGCACCGAGATCGATCCTGCGCTCGCCCGCTCCACAAGCTCCTGCCAGCACAGGAACAACTCGCCTCTCACATTCTCGATCAGGGCGCGGCAGTTCCGGAGCGTCTCCTGCACCACGGAAACCCAGCCCGCCCATTTTTGGCCGCGCCGTTGTCCTACGCTGTTGAGGTCATCCCAGCGGTCGTAAGAACCGATCTCGTTTGCGAAACAGTTTGCAAACAAGTGAAACCGCTCCTGGCACTGCACGAGAGCTTGCCGGGCCGCGTCCGTATCCAGCGGATGCGCGACGGCATCGTAGGCCGCACACGCGGCAGCCATCGATTCATTG
>JAFAQG010000375.1 GCA_019246575.1 Acidobacteriaceae bacterium | reverse complement strand
GAGTTTGTGATGGCCGCCGCCCTATCTAAAGCGCCGCACGTGCAGATTGCACCCCTACCAGCGCTGGGCAATGTCCCCGCGCCTCAGGAAACGGGAGAAACCTTCAAGGAAAACGCCGCGCTCAAAGCAACGTATTACTCGCGCCACACCAACGAGCTCGTGTTTGCGGACGATTCCGGCCTCGTCATTGATGCGCTCGGCGGCGAGCCGGGCGTTTTCTCTGCCCGGTATGCAGGTCCTTCGGCTTCGGATGCGGCGAACAACGCGCTTGTCTTAGAACGGCTTCGACATACCATGAACCGTCATGCGCAGTTCGTCTGCGGACTCGCCTTGGCCCAAGCGGGAACGCTGCTCACCACTGTTCAGAGCACGGCGGAAGGTGAAATCCTGACAGCGCCGCGCGGTCATAACGGCTTCGGCTACGATCCTCTATTTTTCTATCCTCCGCTCGGACGCACGTTCGCTGAGCTGACGCGGGCGGAAAAGCTCGCAGTCAGCCATCGCGGCAAGGCATTGCGAGCGCTTCTTGAATGGCTTTCGACTGAGAATATGCGATCGACTACGGCTTAAGCCTGCTTGCTTGCGGCCGCAAATCGCGGGCTTCCGGGTTCGTGCGCGCCAGCATGGACTCGAAACGCTCGCGCACTGCTTTATCGGTATTTGGATGGGTTAGTATCCAAAACTGCTCGTTGCGAACTGCTTCCATAACGCGTCCGGCGATCTCTTCAGGCGGCGTGCCTTGTTCTACAACGGCTTTCCAAGCCTCGTGAAAACCATAAGAAGTCTCGGCATGCGTTTCTGGATCGTGCGGCCTGTTGCGCGTGCTCTCAGCAAGACGCGTGCGTGCGAATGCGGGGCACAGGACCGAGGCGCGGACCTTATCTGTCGTCAACTGCAACTCCGCGTGGAGACATTCCGAGACCGCAACCACGGCATGCTTCGAAACATTGTATGACGCCATCAGCGGCCGGGTCGTGAGCCCTGCGACAGAAGCGGTATTCACCACATGCCCTTCTTCTCCGCTTGCGATCATGCGCGGCACAAAGGCACGAATGCCATGCAGCACGCCCCAGAAGTTCACGCCGAGAACCCACGCCCAATTCTCGAGGGATTCTTTCCACACCGGCGCTCCCTCACTGATCACGCCGGCGTTATTGCACAGCAGATGAACCGCACCGAACTCTTTGTAAGCCGCTTCCGCGAGCGTTTCCACCTCGACTGCATTTGTCACGTCCACTCGGCAAGCCAGAACCGTCGCGCCATTTTGACGCATTGCCTCTGCAGTTTCTCTGAGCGGCGTCTCCTCGATGTCCGCCAATACGATCCGCATTCCTTCTGATGCGAAGCGTTCGGCCATTGCGCGCCCGATTCCGCTCGCACCGCCCGTAATCACCGCGGTTCTGTCTCTAAACTCGCGCACGAAGCGAGTTTACACCTGAAGATTACAGCGGAAGGTCACTCACAACGCGTTCGCTAAAATTGATCTAGGTGCACGCGTACCTGCTTCACAACGGAGATATCCGCCACACGCGCGAGCGGCTTCTTTCACCCGGCCAAGTCGGATTCATGAATGGTTGGGGTGTGTTCAGTACCTTGCGCGTCGCAGACGGTGTGTTGTTTGCTTTCGAGCGCCACTACGACCGCATGAAGCACGATGCCGAACGCCTCCTGGTCCCCTTCGACCTGCCTGCGCCGGTTCTGCAGGATTTACTCCTGCAGCTTGTCGACAAAAACGACGCCTATAACGCAACCCTGCGCGTAGCGCTCGTCCGGAACAGGGGCGGACTGTTCGAAGGTCCGGACGTCGCACGCGATGCCGATCTCATCGCATTTACCGCGAACCTGCGTGACTGGGGTGAGGGCGTGAAGCTGAGCTACATGCCGCACGCGAGATACGGTGCTTCGCCGTTTGCGGGAGCGAAGATCACGTCCTGGGCTGAGAACCTCGCCTGCTATGAGCGGGCCCACGAGAATGGTTTCGACGAATATGTGCTGCTGAACCAAGAGGGCCAGGTAAGCGAATGTACATCGGCGAATATCTTCGTCCTCCAAGGCAATGAAGTCTGCACCCCGCCGCTTAGTAGCTCCGGCTGTCTTCCTGGAGTTACTCGTGCTTTACTGCTCGAGGAAATTCGAGTAGCGGGAGTTACCATCACTGAACGTGAACTTACACCGTCGATGCTCGAAGAAAGCGATCAAATATTTATAACCTCTACTACTCGTGATCTGCTTCCCGTGCTCGAAATAGATGGTGAACCCATGTCGCAAAATCGAAAACTGCTGGACCAGCTTCGTACAGCATTCTTACGTTATCGCGAGCAGTATACGGCCCGGCATGCGCGCATGAAAAACAGCGTTCCGGCATGAAGATACCGATCCTCACTTGCGACAAATGTGGGAGTACCAGCGTGCGGCGCTCGCACCGGCAGGCTCTTTCAGATCTGCTGAAAATGGCCCGCGGCGTTTATCCGTTTCGATGCCTGGCGTGTAATGCGCGGTTTTGGGCTGACGTGTGGAGGTTTTCTTACCTTCGCTACGCGACTTGCCCCCGCTGTTTAAACGTGGATCTTACTGCTTGGTCCGAAAACTATCGGCCCTCGGGTATTCGTCGCCAACTGCTGTTAAAGCTGGGTGCGCATCCTTACCGGTGCAGCTCATGTCGCTGTAAATTCGTGAGCTTCCGTCCGCAGTCTCCTCAGCAGAACGTCGCGGCCGCAGCGGAACATACCGACTTACCGCGTGCGAAGAGCCAAACCGCGTGAAGCCGTGCGCCCAACCTGTACCGGCTCTGCTTCCGTGAAAACGTATTCGTGCTGCCCATCCCGGATGATGAGAGCGCGCTTGCCGTTGCGCTCGGCGTTGACGAACTCGAATCCTCTGCGGGTTGGGTCGATGGTGAAGAACGAAATGGTTTCGTCGTCGTTCCTACGCGAGGCAACAGTACTCTTCCATCCGCTAAAGGCGAAGAGCGTATCGATGCCCTGACGGTCGATTTTGAGATAGCCGAGCGCGCTGCTCACGTAGCCGTCTGCCAGCGTTGCGACTTCGTCTCTACTGGCCGGGACGGTGAGGCGCTGGCGCTCCTTGGTGCGAAGAGCACGATAGTTCGCCACGGCGCTGTCCAGGTCGCCCACAGCTTCGGGTTTACCGTCGAAGACCACCTCTAGCAGGCGGCGCATGAAGGGGCGCAGCAGCATGCTGCCGTTGTCCGCATTGGTTAGCAACACCGCGCCCATCCCGGAATCGGGCAGAATCATCCAGTCGCTCTTATACCCGAACATGCTGCCACCGTGATGGATTACGGGCACGCCCCACCGGCTATTTGTTTCCAGGCCCATTCCGTACGTCTCATCCTCGCCGGTCGCGATCTGGGGCTTGCGGCGCATCAGCAAATTCTCCTCCGACACAAGTTGTTCGCCGTTGGGCAATTTGCCGCGTGCCAGTTCCAGTTGCAGATAGCGCGTCATGTCGTGCGCCGAAGTCCACACGCCGCCCGCGGGACGGAACGGGACAATCGAATAGTTGTTGTCCATCGTAGCTACACTGGGACGCCCGTTCACGTCGTCGCCATGCGGGCTCGCGAAATTTCCGTGTTGTGCCCGTTCCATGTCGAACGTTGTGTCTATCATGCCGAGCGGGGTGAAGATCTGCTTCTGCATCGCTTGGTCGTAAGCTGCTCCAAGTTCACGCCCCGGTAAGTATAAATGCGCGCCGATGTAACCCGCGGCGGAAGCCATGAGATTGCTGTACTGAAAAACTTCGCCGAAGCGGCTGGTCGGCTGCATCGCGCCGAGCAGAGAAAACGTGGACTCCGGCGTGTAGCTCTTGAACCGAAAGAGCCATTCCAGATCCTGCCTCGGCAGGCCAGTGCAGGCGCACACCAGGTGTTTGACTTCCACCTGGCGCGTCGTGCCAGCGTCTCCGAGCTTGAATTCTGGATAAAGCTGAATGACCGGCTGATTCCACTCGAGTTTGTGCGCATCCACCAGCCGCGCCAACAACAGTGTAGTCATGCCCTTCGTGTTCGAGGCCGCGATAAAAAGCGTATGTGCATCCACGGGAGCGGGCTTGCCGAGCTCGCGCACGCCTATTCCTCCTTCGTAGACCACCTTGCCTTTATCGATAAACGCGAGCGAAGCCCCCGGCACGCCGAGCTTCTCCATTGACGCCTCGACGAACTTCTTCAGGATTTCGATGCGCTCCGGCGTGAGCGGAAGCGCTTTACGCCCCGCGAACGACTCACGCCGATATCCCTTCGGCCGCAAGCTCTGCACGATGATATTGAACTGTGCGCCCCGCTTTTCGTAAGTGGGCTCTTTGCCGTCCAGCAGCACGATGCTCCACGTATCGCCCGAGCGCCGGGCAATAGCGATAACCACCGCCCGCTCGTTTGGAGATGTTTCGTATATAAATCGCTTGCTGTCACTCCAACCCTCGCGGTCCGGAATCGGCACAGCCAGTTTGAGGGGCCGCTTCATATCGGGCCGAAAACTGCGCCAGGCACTGGCAACGGCTGTGGCCGCGTCCGTAGCATGCATATCGAATATGCCGATTTGGGTATCCGGCTCAGGTGGTTGCAGTGTAACCGAAGAAGCGTCATTTGCGACGGACCAGCCGGCGGGCAGGATGAAGCTGGCGCCCGCCGGCGTAGTATGCGCTGAATCCGCAGTAACAATTTGCGGGGCCGGCTTGGGACCGGGCTGCTCTTGGAGGGCGGCGTAAGCGAAGCCGCTGAGCTGCAGCGACAAGAAAACGAAAACGACATAAAAACTGCGGAACATTCCGGCAAGTATATCGGCTTTTCGGTTCTTCCTAAACCGCAGCAGGTGAAGGAACACCCGCCTTTTGCCGTGAAAGCACCAGAAGGCACCCAATCTGCTCTCCGATCGTGCTCAACATTTCCATATCGGAGCCGCTATGCACGTGTGCAGCCTGATGCTGCACGTTCATAACTCCGACTACTCGGTTTTGAGAAATGATCGGCACCGACAGGAAGGCTTCGAACGTATCCTGAGGCAGATCTTTGAAAAGTTTGAATCTTGGATCGTTATATGCCTCCCTCGAAATCGCGAGTAGCCGTCGCTCGCGAGCTACCCAGCCCGTTAGTCCTTCGCTCAAAGAGAGACGTAGCTTCCCGACTTTATCGCGCGTCGGATCGGTCGAAGCGTAGAGCACCAGATCTCCGTCTTCGACGACATAAATCAAACAGGAATCGCATTCCAGGAAATCGCGCACCAAGCTGACGATCTCGTTAAGCACTCCCTCCAACTCAAGATCGCGGGTCATCAGCCTGCTTACTCGTTGAAACAGCCGCACCTGCTGCTCTGCTCTTTCAAGCCGTGCTTCCAGTTCACGAGTCTTTGACACCGCTTCTCATTATCACAGAACATTGGCGCTCGAGATTGTTGATGTCATACTTGCTGAAGTGGGCCGAAACGGTGAAATCGTAGCCGTCCCACAGCCGGGCTTAATGGTCCAAAAGTAGTACCATTAATCGAGCAAATTCGAGGAGATCCGCGTTGTATGTGGAGTAAGAGAACACAAGATGAGCCGCCGCCGAGCCCGGCCCGATCCGGTCCCGCACCGTCTGCGGGCGGTGTGGATCAACACAGGAGAGAAGCGACAAGCATGTCATCACCCGCTAGAGCATTTGAGCCCGACACAGCGACCTCGCGCAGCGGTTCTGCCGCGCTCGGAAAGAATGTAACTGTGAAGGGTCAGATTTTTGCTCGTGAAGATCTAACAATCGATGGCGAAGTAGAAGGCACCGTCGAGTGCCATGAGCATCGATTAACAATCGGACCGAATGCCAGAGTTCAAGCTGGTCTGAAGGCTCGCGAAATTATAATTCAGGGTTCCATTCAGGGCAACGTAGAAGCCGCCGATAAGATAGACATCAAGAAAGAAGCGAAGCTGGTGGGCGATATCAAAACCACGCGCATCGTGATCGAAGACGGCGCATACTTCAAAGGCAGCATCGATATATCGAAAAGCGCAGCGCCAAAGCCGGCCGCTCAGGCCGCCGGTTCACCGCAACCGCAGACGGCCTCGACCACTTCGGTTGGGCAAAGTCCAGCTCCGGTAACCGCGACTGCAGGCACTGCCGGCCTCAAATAATCTATGCGTGGCGGAGCGTGGCTTGCCTCTTCAGAGCCGCTATCTCCGTGCACTCACCCAATTGATGTTACTGAGTACTCAGCGGGCCAGGTTGGTCTTTTATAACATCGCAGGATGAGATTCGGCGCTGCAAAGGGGGTTACCTCGAAAACGGGCGTCGCTTCTGCTCCCGTTGTACGTCATAGCAGCGGTTTAGATCAGTTCTGTTCCCATCTGCTCGGTGCTGAAGCACAATCGATTCTGGATATGTCGGGCGCGAGCCAGGCAAACATTAGCTTCATCACCGGTCTTGGCCATCGCATTTCGTCGGACGACTTGATCGGCGCCATGGCGGAGTGCTTCGGCTCGGACTTCCTCGATGGTCAGCAATCGCCCGCCAACGCGCAGCGTTTCACCGATCAAACGCTCACCTTCCCGGATGCATCTTTCGACGGCGCACTGGTGTGGGACGCTCTGCAGTTTCTTACACCGCCGTTGCTCGAACACACCGTGGCCCAACTGCTTCGCGTAATGCGTCCCGGTGCTCTGATGCTGGTCTTTTTCAATTCTGAGGAGCGCGCCACGCAGGTTCCCGTGTACAATTACCGCATTCAGGATCAGAAAACGCTTCAGCAGATCCCTCGCGGTAGCATGCAGAGGAGTCAGTACTTTGCAAACCGCACCGTCGAACGGCTGTTCGCGAAAGCAGCATCGCTTAAATTTTTCCTGACGCGCGATTCGCTACGGGAAGTTTTGGTGCGCGTGTAAACGCGACCGAAAAAAGGCGCCGGCAGTTTGGACCCTGGCCGCTCTGAGACATCGTTTGACGTTTTAGTTACCTGCACGACCGTGGTGACTGCGCTATTTGACGAGTAGGGTCTTCTTCAACCAAGCGACCATCTCCGCCTTCCAGTGCTGCATCTCCGGCGTGCGCCACGTGCTCATCCCGTGGCGGCCGCCCTCGATTGTAATCAGCTGGCAGCTTGTGCCTACTCTTCGGATCGCCTCGCAAAACGCTTTCGATTGCTCATATGCGACCTGCTCATCCTGATTACCGTGTATGCACAGAAACGGCGGCATGCCTTTATGCACGGCAGCAATCGGCGAGATTTCGCGCAGTTTTGCAAGCCCCGCTTCGTCGAGTTTCTCTGCGCCAAAGAAGTGAATCCCACCACCATTCGCAGCATGCCGGTTGATTGTGGCCATGTTGAAGCGCTCCGGATGATCGCGCCGCAACTCCGCCAATTTGCCGTAATCCGAAGGTCCGTAGAAATCCACGACTGCGGCAATTTTCGTTTCGGGCGTCTCGTGCGTGCCGGCATAGTTCACAAGAAAACCACCGGCGGATTCACCGATCAGCACGATTTTCGATGTATCGACGTGATACTTCGCAGCATTCGCTTTTATCCATTCGATGGCGCGATCCACATCTGCGATGGCCTGCGGAAAACGGAACTCGGGCGCGAGCCGGTAATCGATGCTGAACCATGCAAACCCCGCATTTGCGAGCGGCTCGAGTAGCGGTCGGACGTTCGTCTTTCTGCTGCCTTGATCGAAGCCGCCCCCGTGAACAAGAATCGCCACCGGGAATGGACCTGGGCCGTCCGGAACGTGCAAATCGAGCAACAATGCTTTGCCGACGGGATGTGCGAACTCCACATCCTGCTGATCGATAGGCGCGCCGGCCAGAATCGCGGCGCAACACACGGTAACAAAATAGAGAGGACAACTCCGCATGGAAGGGAATTGTAGCAGTCTGTTACGCCAGAATAATGGACTGAGATGTGTAATTGCCTTGTTCATCGGTTTCCAGTTCTGGGACATCGTTGGGCTGAGAACTGGCAACTTCAAATATGTATAGGCATTCTCGCGTGCAGCAGGGAAGCATCTGCCGAGTCTGCTGCCGTACCCCAAATGGATCCACTCTTTTATTCGGCTAATACCTAAACCGTTTTTGTCGGTGCCGGCTCACCTTTTGCTGCCGCTGGAACTCGCCCATGTGCTCGAGATGGTCGTTTCACCGGGCTGCGTGAAGTCTGCCGAAAGCAACGCGATGAAGTTGCTTGTGCCCGTGCTTGAGGAACCCGAATAAGCAATCCCCATCAGCGACAGACCCGCACGGACGCCAACCGCGTTCTGAGTTAATGTGATTGGCGAGGTTGCGTTAGCGCGGCATGTGAACCCGACGATGTTGTCGCTAGGAGTGCCGGTGCAAACAGGAAGCGCAGTATTGATCACCGCGGTCTGCAGATCCAAATCAAAACCGTCCGGGAGTACAACCCATTGCGGAACCGAAATGGCCCAGCTGGGGAACGCGGGCAGACTAGTGATATTTTAGA
>JAFAQG010001033.1 GCA_019246575.1 Acidobacteriaceae bacterium | reverse complement strand
CATAGTCGCCGTAATCACCCGCTTTCGAAACGCCCCGGAATTTAGGAATCGGGACCCAGGGCGTGTGCGGAGACGGCATCGCGAAATAGAGAAAGAATGGTTGGGGGCCCGATCCGTAGCGGCGAATCAGAGTGACGGCCTTTTTGGCCAGCTCAGGCAGGACGGCATCGAATTTGAAATCCGGCGCGCAGGCTCCTGGCCGCCAGAAATATCCGCGAGGCTCCTTTGCGCCCGGCGTGTAGGAACTGGCAGCTTGTACGACACGGTCATTTTCGAAGTATAGGTACGGGTCCATGTCAAGCGATGCCGGAATCCCGAAATAATAATCGAATCCGTGATCGAGCGGCCCGGGACGGAGCGGCTTGCTGAAATCCGTCGGATCGGCGTCGCCCAAACCGAGATGCCATTTGCCAACTCCGGCCGTGTAATAACCCGCGTGTTTGAGCATGGAGGGCACCGTCATCCGTCCGGGCTCTATCAGATTCGATGAATATCCGTTGAGCACACCACGTTGCAAACGTGTACGCCAACAGTAACGTCCTGTCAGGATGCTATAGCGGCTTGGAGTGCATACCGCCGAAGAGGAGTGCATGTCGGTAAAGCGCGTTCCCTCGCTTGCGAGGCGGTTCGCATTCGGCGTTGGCACGGCGGAATCGGGATTGTAGCAATCCAGGTCGCCCCAACCGAGGTCATCGGCAAGAACATAAATAATATTCGGTGTCTCAGAAGCGTTCTGTCCCGATCCAGACATCGCGGCGGCCATTGCTGCCGTTTCGCAGAACCGTCTTCGCGTGAGAATAGAGAGCGAGTTCACCGCGTGTGCCTCAAAAAATCAGTTTCAAGCCGAATTGAATCTGCCGCATGGGCGATGCGGTCGATGTGATCGTGCCGCCCTGAGGGATGTTGACGGTCGCGTTCGGCAGTGCGAACTGAGGATGATTGAGCGTGTTGAAGAATTCTGACCGGAACTGGACGGTACCGGCTTCTCCGAGGAACGGAACTGCGAACGATTTGAACAAACTGAAATCGACGTTAGTTGCTCCCGGACCGATCAGAATGTTTCGGCCCGCATTTCCAAAGTTGTAGGAAGCAGCTGCGATAAAGGCTGAGGTATCGAACCAACGCTGGATCGTTCGCTGCCCCGACGGAAGATCTCCGTTTCCAATACGATTGGGCCGGTTGTCGCCTGCAGTTGTGTTCGCGGTATTGAAATTCAGTTCCGGAGTGAAGGGCTGGCCGCTGCGAATGGTGAGGATGCCGTTCGCCTGCCATCCACCGATAACAACATCGAGCAATGGGTTCTGAATATTCAGTGCTTTTCCCTTGCCGACCGGGATTTGGTACAGCACATCGGTAACGAACCGATTACGCTCATCAAAGGCGGCGAGACTGTGCTCCGCCTTGAGGTTCTGAGCATTGCGATACTGGGTGTCGCCGTCGAGTTGCTCGCCGCCATCATCCTCGGTTTTACTGTACGTATACGAGAGCTGAAAGAGCAGACCATGCGCAAACCTGCGATCGACGTGAAGTTGCAGCGCTTCATAAGTCGAGTCGCCCACGACTGAATCGAAGTTGATGTCACTTAATCCGCGGAGAGGCCTTCGCGCCGCCACGCTGGTTCCGCCCGGGAGCGGCTGATTCAGGTTGTAGAAGAACGGCATGTGCGTTCCTTTGGTCGCGACGTAGTCCGCGCCGGCGACGAAGCTTGAAAGCTGTTGCTCGAGCCCGAAGCTCCACTTGTAGACGAGCGTCGGTTTAAATGCCAGTTCGAATCCATCCAGTGTGGTGGCCGCCAAATTCAGATTCTGCGGCGAGAGCGCATTCGGCGGGAATCCCGATGCGAGGGTCACCACCGGGTGGATCTGGTCGGTGGCGTACGTATTGCTGATCAGATAAGGCGGATTGGCAGGCGGGGTCACTCCAACTCCGGGGAAATTGGGCGACGCATAAAAGACGCCTGCGCCTGTCCGCAGCACCGTCTTGGCGGTGAGTTGGTACGCGACGCCGAGGCGTGGCGCAAAATTCGCCGCGTAGGATCGGACGAGGCTTCTCGCTCCCACGCCGGAAGGAATGATGGTCGTAAACGCAGGCGAGATGCCGGCGGGAACTAGATTAAACGGGTAGATGAGCGCATTCACGCCAGGAACAAAGTTTGCTTGCTGATCGTGCCGTTCGATGCGCGGCGTCCAGAACTCCCAACGAACTCCGGCGTTAATGGTCAGGCGGGCGTTGACTTTCCAGTCGTCTTGGGCGAACGCGGCCGAGTACTTCTGGCGCACATCACCTACGGCCTCGGTGGAAACCGTCGCCGAATTCGGAACCCCCACCAGAAAATCGGCAAACCCGTTACCGGTGTTCGACCGGCTCAGCGGATTCTGCGTGAACGCTCCGGTAAAGGAAAAACTGCCGCGGGCCGTACTCGAGACATCGAAATAGCTTCGCACCCATTCGTATTGACCACCGAACTTAAAGGTATGATTGCCGCGCATCCACGATACGCTTTCGCGCGCCTGCAACACTTCGGCAACCTTGCCGTTCGGAACGTTGGCTGTTTCGCCCAGACTCGAATAGCCTGTGATCGACATCTGCGGTAGACCGCCCAAATCCGGATATGGCGTGATGCCCTGGATGCCATATTGGGAAGCGAGAAAAGCTCCGGGCACGAGGTCGCCGCGTAAATCGAAAATCCGGCTGTAACCGATTTGCGCTTCGTTTACGGCCTGAGGTCCGAAGCTATGCGTTTCACCGACGGTCGCCGACTGCGCATCGGTATCGTGATTATTCTGCGTGTTCGCAGTTGCTCCGATCAGCGGGGCGGGCAAAATAGCCGGATTGAGAAATCGCTGCCTCAAGTAGTCATGGCGGAGGAACAGTTTGTCGTTGTCGGAAAAGCTCTGGTCGCCACGGCTATCCATTCGATTCGCACGAGTGACCTGGTTCGGGTCGACGACGTAGTTATTGACAGTTCCCGGAAGGTTCGGAGCCGGTAAAAGACTGACCAGCCTGGCTGCGATAGGGCTGATATTCCCTTGCGGAATGAGATTATTCGGAAACTGCGTCCTGGTAAATCCGGTTCCCGTTTGTTGCAGCGAACCGGGATCATAGATCGGCGGTGCGCCTTGGAAATTCCCATTGCGTAACGCAAGGGTCGGGAGAGTGGTGGTCAGCGTCACGCCCTGATCTTCCGCCGTCCTCTCCCAACTGACAAAAAAGAAGGTCTTGTTTTTGACAATCGGCGCACCGAAGACACCGCCGTACTGATTACGAATGTGAAACTGTTTTGCTTGTGTGGCCGGCAGGAAGAAATCGCGTGCGTCGAGATGCTGATTGCGGAGAAATTCAAAGACATCGCCGTGAATCCGGTTAGTGCCGGACTTGATGGTCGCATTCACCACAGCCCCGGCCGAATACCCGTACTCCGCGGAGTAGTTACTGGTCTCAATCTTGAACTCGTCCAGAGCGTCGACGGACGGCTGAACGACTTCATAGGATTGGTTCTGTACATCGACAATGCGCGAATTATTGTCCGCGCCATCCAAGTTGTAATTCGTCAACTGCGCGCGCACACCGTTAGCTGTGAATGCGCCCCCGACCGCAGTGGGATCTCCGTGCGCCGGTTCCATAACTCCCGGAGTCAATTTCGCGAGAGCGAGATAATTTCGGCCGTTGAGCGGCAGATCGACCACCGCCTGCTGCTGCACTACTCGGCCGAGCGAAGCCGATTCGGTGTCGAGCGCTGGAGCTGCAGAGGAGACCGTTATCGTTTCGGCCAGCGTGCCCACCGCCAGTCTCAGGTCCACGCGCTCAACCTGAGCGACTGTGAGGACAATGTTTTCCCGTATAACCGATCTGAATCCTGCCTTCGTCCCCTCCACAGAGTACGTTCCGGGCGGCAATGCAGTTACGCGATACAGGCCGGTTCCACTCGTCACGGTATCTCGCCGGCTTCCGGTCTCAGCATCGATGACGGTAACGCGCACATCCGGAACGA
>JAFAQG010000151.1 GCA_019246575.1 Acidobacteriaceae bacterium | reverse complement strand
CCCGGGACCAGATTCGGACTGGATCAGATGCCGGTCGGCAACGTGTGGCTGCCGAAGCGCTTCACTCAGTCTGTCAACGCCACCGTTCTCGGCTTGTATACAATGCGAACGGCGGAGGAAGAGGTCTACTCCAATTACCAGCTTTCGCAGCTGGATGCGAGCGTGCAGCAGTTGAACCGGTGAAGAGGGCCTTCAGCTCTTCTCCGCGTCGCGATGCGTTTCTCTTACTGTAAAGCCGGCCTTCTTCAGGCGCTTGTAAATCTCATTCGCAATGAGCACAGACCGGTGCTGGCCGCCTGTGCAGCCGAAGGAAATGGTCAAATAGCTCTTTCCCTCGCGGATATAGTGCGGCAGCAGATAAATTAGTAACTCGGAGATGCGGTTAATGAATTCGAGTGTTTGTGGGAAGGAGCGAATGTATCGCGCTACGCTCGGATGCCGTCCGGTCAAGGGCTTAAACTCCGGAATGTAGTTAGGGTTTGGCAGAAATCGCACATCGAAGACTAAGTCACTGTCCGGCGGGACACCGTGGCGGAATCCGAAGCTATTGACGTAGATGACAATCTTGTTTGCATCCTGCGAATCCTGAAACTTTCCGGAGATAACTCGCCGTAGCTCATGAACGTTCAGCTTGGAGGTGTCGATGTATAGATCGGCAAGAGCCGTAATGGGAGCGAGTTGAGTGCGTTCATCGCGAATGCTGGTGAGCACGGTTGTGTCCGAGCCCAGCGGATGCGGCCTCCTGGTCTCGCTGTACCTGCGGCGCAGGACTTCATCGCTGGCATCGAGAAACAACAGCGTACAGTTCAGGCGCTTTTTCAAGTCCCGGTACATTTCGGGAAACTGCTTCAGCGCCTCACCCTCACGTATGTCGATAATCAGTGCGGCGCGCCTTCTGCTCTTCGAATCTTGCGTGAGATCGGCGAATTTCGGCAGCAGCGGGATAGGGAGATTGTCGACTGCGTAAAACCCGAGGTCTTCAAAGGCCTTGAGCGCGGTCAGTTTGCCGGAACCGCTCATGCCAGTGATGATGACCAGATCGGCGGCCGCGACCGGCTGTACAGGAGCCGGGAAAATCGCGCCGGCTTCTTTTTTCAGCTTGGGCATGCAGGTAAGTAAATGGCGGGCATACGGAACTCGCGCCCGCAAACAAAAGTGTAGCGAAACAACGGTGGTGGCGCTGCTCGAAGGTACGTCGCAGGTCTAGGATTCGATTAGATCGAGGTTACCATCCGCACGCCGCACCAACACGGAGAGGCAATTTTTCGCGGCATCGCGATAAACGAAGTAGTCCGGGTGGTTCTCCATTTCGAGGACGGCTTCGTCCAGCGTCATGGGCTTGCTGTCTTCCTTATAGTTAACCCGAAAGATCTTCGGCTTGCGCGCTCCGCTGCCGTTCACGCCGGCTTTTGCCGGAAGCTCGGCAGCCAGGCTTCCGGCCTTAGGAAAACTTTGATCCCAGTTCTCCTTTGTCGATCGGACGATCTTGGGGTCGCGGTGCGTGTCGCGCCAGCGGCTGCGCATCTTCACCACCTGGCCTTCCAGTTTCTCGACTGCCTGACAAAAGGCAGTCTCCAAATCGGGATCGGCACCCTCCGCGATTAACGAATGATCGTAGAAGTTGACGATAACCTCTACCTTATGTAAGTGCCGCTCCACGGTATGGGCGACGTGAGCTTCACGCTCGCCCCGCTGTTCAATGAACTTGCTCAGCTTCGAGAGCTTACCGGTAATCCTTTCCTCGAGCTCGGGTGTGAAGTCTTTCGTTTTTCCGGAATAGATGAGCTTCATCGGTGTCTCCGTTCGAACAACCGCTTCGGATATGCCTGGTGACTAAGTCAGGCACGAATTCTACGTTGGTGAGTGGAGGGAATCTTCATGTCCTCCCTGTACTTCGCCACCGTGCGCCGGGTGACTTGGATTCCTTCCGTCTGCAGACGAGCCGTGATCTGCTCGTCCGTTAGCGGGTGAGCGGCGTCCTCGCCTTCGATCATTTTTTTCACCCGCCGTTTGACGATCAACAGCGGTGTAGCGCTTCCGGAAGGCCCTTGTACCGCCTCCGAGAAGAAATAGCGCAGCTCAAATACGCCTTGCGGGGTGTGCGCGTACTTATTGGCAACGGCCCGGCTGACGGTAGAAGGATGGACGCCAATCTCTTCCGCCACTTCTTTGATCATCATGGGTTTCAGCCGGTCGATGCCAAACTCCAGAAAATCGGTTTGCCTGCGGACTATGGAATGGCAGACGCGCAGAATGGTTTGCTTTCGCTGCTCGATATTTTTGATGAGCTGCAAGGCCGAGGCATACCGCTCTTTGACGTAATTGCGGACTTCTTTGTTCGGTTCCTGCTCGCGATCGATCATGCGCTTGTATTCGCCGTTCATTCGTAGCTGCGGAACATCGTCTTCGTTCAACAGAATGACGTAATCGTCGCCCTCTTTGGTGATGTAGACGTCTGGCTCAATCTCTCGAGGGCCTGCGCCTGAGTACCTCAGCCCGGGCGCAGGATCGAGATGCCGGATTACGCTTACCGCAATCTGGATGTGCTCGATAGGCCGGCCCATTACCTTTGCAAGCTGCGACATTTGACGGGTTTCGAGCAGCTTGAGATGATCGTGGACGATGGTCCAAGCGACGCTGTCTCTTGATCCTCGCGTATCAAGCTGAAGCAGGAGACACTCACGCAGCGTGGTTGCGCCGACGCCGGTAGGATCGAGCGATTGAACGGCCTTCAATGCGGCCTGCGCGTCCTCGAGCCTCAATCCTTCGGCGACGGCGATCTCCTCCAGAGTGGTCGTAAGATAACCGCTCTCCTCCAAGTTACCGATGATGCTGTTTGCAGCCTGACGCACTCGCTCCGGCAAAACCATGACGCTTAGCTGCGCCTGAAGGTGATCGGTGAGCGTGACGGGAGAGGATAGGAATGTCTCGAACGAGGGCTTGTCGGGGGATTCCCCAACGGGGGTCTTGAACCCTGGATCGAGATAGTCGTCGAAGAAGCTGCCGAAATCGATCTCATCGAAGGGATCCGTCTCGGTTTTCGGAGCCTCGTCGGGTGCTGGGCCCGCCGCGGCCGTGGAGTCCGCGGGAGCATCGGCTACGGTCGCATCGGGCGTCCAGTCACCGTCGCCCGAAGTTTCCACGTTGTGCTGCGCCTCGGAAGACTCAACTAACATGGGCTGCTCGGCGGGATCGGATTGACGCTCGCGCTCGAGCAAGGATTGTACTTCGGCGGGGGTGAGTTCTTCGCCTTCGACAGCCTCCTCCAGAACGGGATTTTCGGCAATCTCGTTGATGATCATGTCTTTCAGCTCGAGGCGATTGAGCTGAAGGACGGTGACCATCTGCACCAGTCCCGGAGTGAGTATCTGCTTTTGCTGGACCCCGACGTGCAGTCGTTGCGAAAGCGAACTCATTTGGCTTTCAGTTTAGCACCGGAAAACGCCGTCACATTTGCGGAAAGAGGGCGGTTTACGAGCGAATGGCGGCGGAATTGCTTAGGCCGTCAGCTCACCAGAACAGGAGGGAAGTAGAAGTTTTCGCCCAGGTAGATTCGCCGGACCTCCGGGTCGTTGCTGAGCGATTCGGGAGAGCCGGCGCGGAAGATTCGCCCGGCGCTGATGATGTAAGCGCGATCTGTTACGGCCAGAGTCTCGCGTACATTATGATCCGTGACGAGGATGCCGATGCCTCTGCGCTTGAGGTCGCCGATGATTTTCTGCAGTTCCAGCACCTGGATAGGATCGATGCCGGAAAACGGCTCGTCGAGCAGAAGAAAATTCGGCTCGAGCACGAGGGAACGCGCGATCTCGCAGCGTCGCCGCTCACCGCCGGACAACATGTACCCTTTGCTGTGCCGGACCGTCTCGAGTCCCATGTCGCTGATGAGGTCCTTCATACGTTCGCGCCGCTCACGACCGCTGATGGGGAGAGTTTGCAGGATCGCCATGAGGTTGTCCTCGACGCTGAGCTTGCGGAAGACTGACGGTTCCTGCGGAAGGTAGCTGATGCCGCGGCGTGCGCGCTGGTACATGGGCAGCTGAGCGACAGGCTCATCGTCGAGCAGAACTTCACCGCCGTCGGGGCACACCAGACCCACGGTGATGTAGAACGAAGTTGTTTTGCCCGCGCCGTTTGGGCCGAGTAGGCCAACCACTTCGCCCTGCCTCACGCGAAGCGTGACGTTGTCGACCACTCTGCGGCCGTTGTAGGACTTTGAGATTTCGACAGTCTGCAGCGTGCGAATGCCTTTGGTGCCTGCCACGAGCGGTAGATTTTCCTGGAGGACGTTCCTGTCCTATGATACGCGGTGAATGGCCGCATGCGCCTCGGGAACTCGTCTCGTGTGTTGGAAAAAGCGTCTGCTTTGGCTCACTTGCATCGGGCTCGCGCTTTTGCGGCTTGCCCATATGAATCTGCTTTGGGCAGACGAAGATTACCACCTCGCGGCAGCGATCCAGACGTTGCAGGGCAAGATGCCATATCGCGATTTCTGGTACGACAAGCCGCCGCTGAGCGCGTTCTATTACCTGCTGATCGGCGGTCATTGGGGCTGGCCGCTACGTCTGCTGGATGCTGGATACGTTCTATTGGCGTGCTACATCGCTTACCGGCTTGCTCGCGATTTGTGGGGCGAGGCGGAGGGCCGGATTGCTGCGCTTCTCTTCGCGTTCTACATGGCGTTCTATTTGCCGTCGGCAGTGATTCCGTTTGCGGCAGACGCGGTAATGATGGCGCCGCACGTTGCAGCGATTTACTGTGCGCAGCGACGGTATGCGTTCTGGGCAGGAGTGTGGTCGGGGGTCGGGTTTCTTGCCAATACGAAAGCGGTGTTCGTGCTGGCCAGCTGTGCTGTTTGGCTGTTTCCGGAAGTGTTAGCTCTGTTCGCCGGCTTTGCGGTGGTCGTTTGCGCCGGGGCCGGAATTGCAATCGCGACGGGCGCTTGGGCGGGGTACGTCGAGCAGGTATGGCGGTGGGGGCTCCTGTACGCGAAGGGTTCGCCCGTTGTGGATCCTCTTCGTGTCGCAGTTGTGAGAACGCTCGATTGGCTCGGTTTCCATGCGGCGCTTGCGGTATGCGGCGGATTCGGGTTCGCGGCGATGTCGCGCAGCCATCGATGGAAACTAGGATCGTGGCTGATTGTTTCGTTTGTGGCGCTTTCGCTCGGGGGCCGGTTTGCTCCACATTATTTTCTGCAGCTGCTGCCAGGCGCTGCAATTGTCGGATCGCGGGGTATCGTCGTTGCAACAAACCATTTCGGGAAACGCGCGCTTGCGGCTGTCGCGATTCTGCTTTTAGTGCCACTCGTCCGCTTCGGGCCGCGGTATGCTTTGCTGGCTTTCGATGACATCGAGGGTCAGGAACCGCATTGGCGAGATGTCGGGATGGATGTAGATAGCCGCGATGTCGCGAACAAGATCCGCTCTTTGGCGCGTGACGGCGACAGCTTATTTGTCTGGGGCTATCGGCCCGACGTGTATGTATATACGCGGCTCGTGCCCGCGGGCCGGTTCTCGGATTCGCAGCCCCTTACCGGTGTTCCGGCCGACCGCCATCTCAGTGCGACGACAGCGATCTACGGCGGTCCAGCTGGGAGGAACCGGCAGGAACTGGCCCGCACGCGACCGACGTTTATCGTCGATGGGTTGGGCCTGTTGAATCGGAAATTGACGCCCGCCGTGTATCCGGATTTGCGAGAATGGCTCGCGCATTATCGGGTGGTGGGGAGGACGAAGTTGTCGGTGATTTATGAGCGTGTGCCGTGATGCCACGACGCTCTCTGCAAAACGAAGCCAATTCGGAGCGTCAGCAGCTTCTCTGAAGTTCGACAAAGGGATGTGACCGAGGCTCTCACGATAGGCGATGTACAATATACATCGTGAGGCGCACTCAATTGTATCTCGACGACCGATTGTGGGGAGCGCTCCACGCCCGTGCTCGCCGGGAGAAGACCACTGTGTCCGAACTCGTCCGGCGGGCAGTGCGCGAACGCTACTTCGGGGACCGCGAACAGCGCAAGGCAGCGATGCAGCAGTTCGTAGGGATCCGTAAGTCCGATGCGGAGAGCGGAGACAGCACTGAAGAGATGAGACGGCTGCGTCACGGCTCCAGGCTGGACAAGTTGGGTGGCCGTTGACGGTCCTTGTCGATTCCGACATTCTCATCGAAGTTTCCAGAGGCCGAGATTCCACGATGCTGGCAAGGTGGATGGAACTGAGCGAATCCGATACCCTGATCCTGTTCTCGCCTGTAAGTGCTGCCGAACTCTGGGCCGGCGCTCGCCAAGCCGAATATCCGAAATTGGACGCTCTCTTTGAGGCGCTCGTTTGCGTGCCAGCCGAAGGATCGGTCGGCCGTAGAGCAGGAGAATACCTACGGCGTTACCGAAAAAGCCATGCGGTTGAACTCGGCGATGCTCTGATTGCGGCCACTGCGGTGGTGAGCGGCGGTCGATTGTGGACCCGGAATCGAAAGCATTACCCGATGCCGGAGCTTACGTTTTACGAGTGAAGGTTGGCGGTTGCCTAGAGCGCCCGGCGTGTATCCGGAGCTGCTGCTGTAGCTCGCACGGTACCGGGTCGTGGGAAGGACGAAGTTGTCGGTGATTTATGAGCGTGTGCCGTGAAAGGTTTATTTCTTCCGCATACGGGTAAACGCGAGCTGGTTCTTTTCGCCGTCGACGATGAGGCGATCGTCGTCGCTGAAATACGTTAACTGCTGCCCTTTGGTCAGGCCTTTATAGCTGTCCTGCATCTGAGGGTTGCCGCCGTTGAGGACAACTTTGTTCAGCTTCGTGTAGTACTCGGCATGCTGCGCGGTGCCGGTGCGGGTCCGGATGGGGGAGACGATTTGATGAATGACGACCTCTCCATCGGCAAAAGCGTGATCGAGAGAGGAATCGTTACTGTTGGCTGTCTTGGGCGTGAGGAAGGCCTTCAACGTTTTCGAAGTGACGGTCATCTTATCGCGGACCAGCTTTACGCCGCCCGTATAATCCGCGGTGCGGAGATCGTCGCGGTAGGACAGTTCGGGCGCATAAACGATGGTGAAGACCGGCTGCGCTGCGGATCCCGGCTGTGCTCCTGCGTTCGAGTTATTGTCCACCAGTTCGCTAACGACATTTCCGGCCGCATGTAAGCTCTGCGCGTCGCGGTCGATGTAGATGGCGTTAGCGGAGATGCGGTTGGCGCCTTGCCACATGACGACGTGGCCCTGATA
>JAFAQG010000147.1 GCA_019246575.1 Acidobacteriaceae bacterium | reverse complement strand
ATTGAGAGCTTTCGCGGCGACGCGAAGATTGTGGGAACCGACGGATCGGACGTGATGGTGACGGGTCACAAGACCATTCGAGCGTTTGAATCGCGAGATTCGGACCGCGCGAACCAGCAGACACCGGTCGAGCTTCTGGTTCAAGGCGACACGGTGATTGTGCGTTGCAATCAGGACAAGGCGGGATCGCGAACACCGGTGACCACCGACCTGGATATCTCGGTTCCGAAAGGCGCAGCTATCGAGGCGACGGGTTCGATGGGTGATTTCGATGTGTCGTCAATTGCGGGCAACATCGACCTCAGCAGCGAAAATTCGGGCATGCGGCTCCAAGACATCGATGGCAATGTGAAGATCGACACGCGGCGCAGCGATCTGATTCGGTGCACGAACGTAAAGGGGACGGTGGACCTGCGCGGGCACGGCACGGATGTGGAGCTTACGAAGATCGGCGGTCAAGTGACCGTGAACGGCGACTATACCGGCACGCTTTCGATGCGAGAAGTGGCGAAGCCGGTTCGCGTGGAGAACATGCGCACCGAGCTCGAGGTGGAGCAGGCGCCAGGGGAGATCCGCCTCGATCGCGGAAGCTTGAACGTGCAGAACGTTGTGGGACCGGTGAAACTGACCACGCGCTCGACGGATGTAACGCTCGACGGGTTTTCAAATGGACTCGAGTTGGCGATCGATAAGGGCGATATCGATTTGAGGCCCGCACGGTTACCGCTGGGCAAGATGAGGGTCCACACCAGATCGGGAAATATTGAATTGGCGCTGCCACAGGCGGCAACGTTCGCGCTCACCGCAAGCACGGATCACGGCGAGATAGATAACGAATTCGGAGAAGCTTTGAAGGAGCGGTCTCAAGGCCGCGGCGCGCGATTGGAAGGCTCGGTTGGAAGCGGACCGGACTTGAATCTGGTGACCGACCGCGGAAGTATCACCGTGCGCAAGATGAGCGAAGAGGCGGGCGAATTGCGGAAGACGAAGTACTCCAATCGCTTCGCTCATGGCTCTGAAAGGCAGTTACACGTATCGGAGCCAGGAGCGCAGCGACTGGAGTGAGCCGGACGCGAATTGTTCGGTGTTAGTGCTTTGCGCGGTAAATCGAGCGGCTCAACTGATTCTGCTGGCGATTGACCTGCTTGCGCTCGGCTTGAGTGAGATGACCGTTGTCGTACTTGCGATCGGCATTGACCTCATGATTGAGCGCAGCCTCGCGATTTTCGAGGTTCGCCGTCTGGCCTGCCTTTAGGCTGCCGGATTTGATTCCTTGCGCGATGCGATCCTGCTGATTTTCCTGCCGCCGGCCTACTTCGCTATTGCCGAAGTTGTCTTTGGCGGCATTGTGCTTGTCGGTGTAAATCTGTTTGCTCAGCCCATTCTGCTGCCGGTTGATCTGTTGCTTCTCCGCGGCCGTCAATTTACCGCCGTCCGCTTTGCGATCGGCGCTGATTTCCCCGTTGAGTGCGCGTTCCTTGTTTTCGAGGTTGGCCGTCTCGCCTGCGGTGAGTTGGCCGGACTTTACGCCTTGCGCGATGCGGTCCTGTTGATTCTCGCGACGCTGATTGACCTGCGCAAAAGTTGACAGGGCAAACACGCCGATGAACATGGATGTAAGTGCTAATTTTTTCATTTCTCCCCCTTTTTTTGGCTTCTGGTCTTTGCCAGTTGCTCACTTCCCGAAACGGACAGCGCGATATTCGGTTGACTCGTCGAGTAGTTAAATTTCGTTCAGTGATATAAACCTAGACTGAGGTAAGGAGGTACGTGGCTATGAGAAGAGCACTCTCGTTGCTCGCGTTCGCGGCCGTGATCGCGTTATGCGCTCAGCGCGGCGCGCGCGAAACCGTTCGCGTCGACAGCCACGATATCGGCGGCGTGGTTACCAGCGCAAAAGGGCCGGAAGCGGGCGTCTGGGTGATTGCTGAAACGAGGGACTTGCCGACGAAGTTCGTAAAGATCGTTGTAACTGACGAGCGAGGCGGCTATCTTGTGCCCGATCTTCCCAATGCGACTTACAACGTTTGGGTGCGCGGCTACGGCTTAATCGATTCGCCGAAACTTGAAGCCAAGCCGGGCGCGCGTCTAAATCTCACTGCAACCATCGCGCCGAATCCTCACGCGGCGGCAGAGTACTACCCGGCGAGTTATTGGTACTCGCTGCTGCGCATTCCTGATAAAAGCGATTTCCCGGGCACTGGGCCGGAAGGGAACGGCATTGCAACGGGAATAAAAAGCCAGGCGCAGTGGCTCGAGCGCGTGAAGACGGACAGCTGCTGGTCGTGCCATCAACTCGGGAATAAGGCGACGCGCGAGATTCCGAAAGCGCTGGGCAATTTTGATTCGCCCGTCAAGGCGTGGGAGCGGCGCATTCAATCGGGGCAGGCGGGCGGGAATATGGTGAGCGGAATCGGGCAACTCGGAAGCGAGCGGGCGCTGGCGATGTTTGCAGACTGGACCAGCCGTATCGCGGCGGGCGAACTGCC
>JAFAQG010000111.1 GCA_019246575.1 Acidobacteriaceae bacterium | reverse complement strand
GCCAGCCAGGAGTCCGTCCTGCGGTTGCACCTACCGGATCTTACCTTCCACAAACGGCACTTCAAACACCTTCGGATGCTGAATCGGCCCGTGCCCGAAGTACCCGCTCTCGCCAAAAAGCTCCCCGTGATCGGACGTAATCGTCACGTACGTGTCCTTCGGAACCGTGTCGAACAGCCCTTCCATCGCGCTATCCAGAAACCGCACTGCTTCGATCTGCCTGTTCCGCAATTCGCGCATCTTCGCCCTGTTGAAAACGGTCCGGCGCACCTTCCCGCCCGGTAGTTCCGTATCCAGGTGCTTGAATACTCCGTGTACGCCGCTCAATCGGGGCCACTCTTCACACGGTTCATTTGCCAGCGCAAACGGATAATGCGTTTCCCCGACATTGAGCAAATAAAATGAAGGCTGCTCTTCCGAAAACTTCACCTCGCGCACGATGGCTTTGAAATCGTTGTGCGATTCCATCAGCTTGTAACTGTCAAATCCCTCGTTCAAAATGGTGTGCGGATTCAGTACGGGCAAAGACACTCGGGCATGTGTCCGGTATCCAAGCTTCTGGAGAAACGGCGGTAGGTATAACTGCGGTACAAGCGATTCGAATTTCACCGCATTACTTCCTAACCGGTCATTGAATTTCACGAAATCCCGCTGGTAATAATCCGACGCGTGAATCCGTTTCGGACTCTCGTGCGGCATGAGCCCCATCAGCAGGTTGAAATGCGAAGGAGCCGTCCACGACGCATACGACCACCGCTTCTCAACCCTTCCCAGCCTACTCATGATCTTCGGCCGCGCGCTGACGAAGCTGTCGAACCGGCAGCTATCGAATACAATCAGCACGTAGTTGTTTAGCGCCATAGCGTTTCCCGGCTAGACGCGCACCCCGCACTCACGCACATACGACCCGACGTTACTGAGCGGCGACGGCGTGGACTAAGCCGCGAACCGAAGGGAGCGGTCTGTTGAGTGCCTGATATCTGAAATATCATTGACGTGCCCGTCCCGTCATGATATCGTATATCCACCTGAGTCGACTTTACGTCAGGGGGTCCGTTTCATGAGGAACCGCGTCGTCGCGCTCTTCCTGGCAGCATCTTCCGTACTCCTGCTGCCTTTTCCTGGTCGCTCCCAAAGCGGCAATGCTTCCGTAACCGGAACCGTAAACGACTCGACCAGCGCTGTCATCCCCGGCGCGGAGGTTCGCATCACGAACACCGCTACCGGCGTCGTTAAGACGACGCGCACAACGCCTGCCGGCCTATACATGATCCCTGACCTGATTCCCGGTCCTTATGTTTTGGAAGGCTCCGCTTCAGGGTTCGCCACCGAGCGCGTCACCGGCATCCAGCTCGAAGTCGATCAGCAAGCCCAGGTCAACTTGACGCTGCAGGTCGGGTCCCAAAAATCGGAAGTCACCGTTAAGACGGCCAACACCGAACTGCTACAAACCGTTGACGCCAGTGTCGGCACTGTCATCAACAGCCAGAGCGTGGTCAATTTACCCCTGAATGGCAGATACTTCACACAGCTTCTTGAGCTGTCGCCGGGTACTACGCCCGGTATTCGCAATTACGGACTTACAAACAGTAATCCGCAATTGCTTGGGCATCAGCGAAATGGCTTGCCCTCATTCCAGGTCAATGGCCAAAGCGGCGCTTTTACAAACTTTCGTATCGATGGAATCGAAAACACAGAACGCGAATTCGGGGGCGCAAATATTCCCGTCTCGGTCGATGCTATCGACGAATTCAAGCTCCAAACTGCGAATTTTTCAGCCGAATACGGCCGGGGCCCCTCGCAAGTCGACCTTGTTACGAAATCCGGTACCAACCAAATCCACGGCTCCCTTTTTGAATTCTTCCGGAATACAGACCTCGATGCCACTCAATGGACCTTTACGGGCTCGCATACCGGAGACCTGCTGCATCGCAATCAATTTGGCGGAACCGTAGGCGGCCCGATTCTTCGCGATAAATTCTTTTATTTTTTCAGCTATGACGGAACGCGCGAGGTTTATACGGTTCCGCAACTTGTAAGCGTACCTTCGCTCGATGAGCGTAAGGGTATCTTTCCTATCGGCAATCCCATATTCGACCCCAACACGGGCCAACCGTTCCCGAGCAATACAATACCTCAATCGCGTTTCGACGCCGTTGCCGCAAAAGTACTCAACGTACTTCGGGCGCCGAATCTGCCCGGAGTCAATAACTACAACTCGTCCGGCCAGCTTATCTCTCAAACTCAGAATTACAGGTACATTCCCAAACATAGCCAGAGCATCGATCAATACAACGTGCGTCTCGATTACACGCTCTCGGAACGGAACAGCATCACGGGACGTTATACTTACAGCCCGAACAATATCGTTGCCGATGGACCGCTCGCGACGAATCTTCAAAGCTCGATTGTCGGCTCCGAGATTGACAATTTAGGGGGGCAAAATCTCAGTGTTGCGTGGTTTCATAACTTCAGTCCGACAACCATTAATGAAGTGCGGTTCGGATTCTTGACCGATCCCCAAAGCTACATACCCGGCGACACTACGAACTACGCAGCCCAGTTCGGTCTCTCGTCAGCTCTCCCGTCGAACGCTTTTACCGGCCTTCCTCACTTTAAAATCGGATCCATCAATATCGGCTCCGGAGATTACCGTCCCTTGAAAGTAAGCGAGCACGATTATCAAGTAGTCGATAACTTCACCCTCATTCGTGGAACACATTCGTTCCGCATCGGGGCTGATATTCAACCGACACAATTAGAAACAGAAAACAGTCAGTTGTCGAAGGGTCTGTTCTCGTTCAATGGAGCGCAAACACGAAATCGTGCCACAGTCACTTACAACGGCACTAGCTATAATCTTGCGTCCACCGGCACCACTTATTGCCCGGGCGGAACAAATCCGACTGCGTGTACAGCCGGCAACGCGGCTGCCGATTTCCTGCTCGGATATGTCCAGCAGTTTTCTGTCGGAACACCGATTCCGCCGATCAATAAGTACGAAGGCCTCTGGTCCGGTTACTTCAACGACACTTGGAAAATCAGGTCTAATCTGACTCTCGAGCTCGGCCTCCGGTATGAGTATTGGCAGAAACCGCGCGCTAACCCGAACGCATACGCGATTCCCGTCATCCAAAATGGCCAGTTTACGGGCAAGATCGGCGTCGCCACCGTCAACGGACAACTCACGCCTAAGTTGCCCGCTCAAGCCAACGCGCTTACGCCAGGCGCATTCGTCGGCTGTCCTAGTCTTGGCTTGCCTTCCGGTTGTCTGCTGCCGGAGAAAAACGACTGGCAGCCGCGCGTCGGCTTCGCCTGGTCGGTAACTCCAAAGACCGTAGTGCGAAGCGGCTTTGGAGTCTTCTACGGTTACCTCGGCGGAGATCAACAAACCGAGCTGGGAACCAACAACTATCCCTTCTCCATCTTCACTTCGACTCCTAGCTACACGCAGCCGCCAAAAGGTAGTGCTCCGCCACCGCTCTTCTTAAACAACCCACTGGCCACCGCCCAAGCTTCGGCCCCTTCTCTCAAGTCAAATCCCGCGAACCTTAAGCGGCCGTCCGAATATCAGATGAACTTCACCATCGAACGGGAATTACCGGCCACTACCACTATCTCGGCAGCATACGTCGGCGCTCTTGCACGCCATCTCGAAGACCAAAATGACTGGTGCTGCTATTACGACATCCCGCAACCCTGGGGTGTCGTTCTCCCCGCCGGGCAAACAGCAGTGCAGCCGTATCCGCAATTTGCTTTTATGGAGCTCAAAAGCTCTCAGGACAACTCCAGCTACCAATCCTTTCAAGTCAAAGCCACGAACCGGTTCAATCAGGGTCTTACTTTCACGGCCGCCTACACCTATTCGAAGTTAACTGGCGCCATCGTCGGCTGGAGCGATCCGCGTTTCCCGAATCTCGATCACGGCCCGCTCGACGGCGACCTGCGTCATAGCCTCGTCGTGTCATACGTCTGGCAACTGCCTTTCGGGACTGGACGCCGGTTCGTGAATACCGGTGGGCTCCTGAATACGCTCATTGGAGGCTGGCAGTTTACAAACATCATCAGCAAGCGCACAGGTTTCCCGTTCACTCCCACCCTGAGCGGCACCCAACTCATTGGCCTCATTCCGAAGTACCACGGACAGGAACGCCCCGACCGCGTCTGCTCCGGGACGCTCAGCGATCCAAGCGTTCAGAATTGGTTCAACAAGGCCTGTTTCGTTCTACCGTCAGAACCCACAACCCCAGGCGCAATCCTGCACGAAGGCAACTCCGGCCCGAACGTCCTGTACGGTCCCGGCTCGTTCAACATGGACATGGGGCTGTCCAAGTTCTTCTCGATAACAGAGCGCACCCGCCTGGAATTCCGCTCGGAAGCATTCAACGTGCTGAACCATCCGTCTTTCGCCCTGCCGGATGCTGCTATCAATCCGTCCGCAAACTCGAACACTCCGGCCCGTATCACGAACACGACCTCATTGCCACGCATCATTCAGTTCGCGCTGAAGCTGACTTTCTAATATGAGGCGACCGTGTCAAGGCCCTAGGCGCAGCCTGGTTGTGGTGATCGAAGGACAGGATCCGAGCAACAGAACAGCAGGCACGCCAAGAGGCAAATGCGACGGTTGATCACTCTAATATCCGCGGGTCGAAACCGCATAATCGTGATCCGTCGGGAGCTGCCTCGGACTGAGAACGCGGATTGGGTGAGTACATCGTACCGCACAAAAGGTAGGAGGATTCTCCTTTCCGTGTGCCCATGGCGTGCCGCCGGTTCTGTTGCTGGAAACGCAATCATCGATTCATCGCATTGCTGGCCGATACAGCGGAGCGGCGGTTTTGAATTAGGCAGCCGTCCATTGCTGTGGTTTGTTTTGTGTTTCTACTCGTACCGCGATCGCCCAAATAAATCCCAGCAGCTCACGGCCGATGGCGGTAACAATCTGCGGCTTATTCTTCCCTTTTGCCAGCAGCTTCTTGTAACGCGTGCACAATCGCCACTGCGCCTTCCAGGCGATGGCTTTTATTTCTTCCTCCAACCCGTGTTGCCGCTTCGCGAGCCAACCGCCGATCCAGGGTTTATGTTGATACGCCCAGACAGCCTCGACGATGACACGCCTGAGATGTGCATTGCCGGTTTTGGTAATCGCACCCCGCTGGACGCGGTTACCGCTGGAATATTCGCTCGATACCAGGCCGCTGTAACTCATCAGTTGCCGCGGGTGATTAAATCGCGAAAGCGATCCCACCTCGGCGACAATGCTAACGGCGGCAATCTTCGCTATACCGCGCAAGGCCTGCAAAGCGCTAACGACTTCTCGGATTTCTGTGGGCGCGGTGGCGAGCGCGTCATCGATGGCTTTTTCCAGCCGCTCGAGGCGGTCGGCGGCATGTTCCACTTCATGCACGTAATCGAGGAAGGCCGCTTGCAACGCCGGCTGTTCGAAACGCACCTGCCGCTTCACCCAATCCATGTGTTTCTTGGTCCAGTTTCTCTTCACCTGCTCGGGCGCGCGCCAGCCGTGCCGCAGCAGGAATTTCCCCAAGCGCTGGCGCGCTCGCTGCTGATCTTCTTTAGCATCTTCCCGCGCCCGCACCAGATCGCGCAGCGCTTCATGCGCCGCATCGGGAACCCACACCGCCGTCAGGTCGCCGGCCCGGTAACAGCGCGCCAGTTTCTCGGCATCGCGGCGATCCGTCTTGACCCGGTGGCCGGCTCTGGTGGGAATCAGTGTCGGCGCTACTACCTGGCACGCCACACCCAAAGCCGGTCAGTTGCCAATACACGACGTAACCCGTCGGACCGGCTTCGTAGCACACCCGCAACTGTTTCACCTCGCCCAGCTTGTGAATTCAGTTTGCGGATCGATTCAAAGCGATTCGGGATCGGGCCCAGCGAACGAATCTCGCCATTCGGCTCGGCCACCGCCACCGCGATGGTGTCCGCGTGGACATCCAAACCAATAAAACGTATCTTAGACATGCGACCAACTCCTTTCGTATGCGGCTCTGCGCCGCAGTCTTTACCGACTCACAGCGTAACCCGCGCTACTGCGAATCGGGGTCGGTCGCCTCATTGTGACTGAGTTTGTCCAGCGCCTCTCTCGCGTCCGCGCTATTAGGATCGAGCTCCAGCGCTCTCTTGTATTCGGCCACGGCATTCGTTGTGTCGCCCGAATGCCATGCCAAAGTCCCAAGCGCTTCGTGAACTTCCGCATTATGCGGTTCCAGCGCCGCTGCCTTCACCAGATCCTCCCGTGCCCGAGTCAGTTCGCCGGTCGCGCCGAAAATGTTGCCGCGGTTATATAGCGCATCGAAATCGTTTGCATCAATCTTAATTGCACTCGTCAGTGATTCGATCGCCGGACTCAACTGGCCCATACGCGCCAGCGCGATTCCGCGCGCGACGTAAGCGCGTGAGAACCACGGCTCGACCGTCGATGCTACTTCCAACTCGCGCTCGGCACGGTCATTTTGACCGAGATTACTCAGCGAAATCCCCAGATCGTAATGTGCCAGCGCGTTGC
>JAFAQG010000104.1 GCA_019246575.1 Acidobacteriaceae bacterium | reverse complement strand
TCTTTCATACTGAGTAGCCGTCATAAGATCAGCCGAGTCGCATACTGTCGGTTTTCATAACGACCATGCAATTGTTAACTAAATCGCGTCACTCTCCACAGCACGACGCCTGCAACTAGCAAGACCAACACCATCGCGAGTGTAAGTGCAACTAACCACCCCATGTGAATCTCCATGTGAGGCACATGGGCCATTGCTCCTAACCAGATAAAAAACAGCGTTGCACCGGTTACAAGCAGCCAGTCTGCGTAAGTTCGCCGGGATCGCCCGGCATCCAGATCGTGTCCCTGCATACGCTCAATGACATAGTCGAGGGGGATCCGATATAACTGCGATTCGCGACGTGCCGCGGCCCTCCAATTCGAGTACTCGTTTTCCGATGCAGATGATAATGCAATCGCAACCGCTCCCGACGCCATCAGAAACGATCCGCCAATGACCTCTGCATACACGTGTCCGGAGAGCCCGCGCAGTTCGCCGAAAACAAGAATGGCCCATACTAATCCCCAGAGCTGGTTTGTATTGGACAAGGGGATCCCGCGGCTGATGCCAACGTATTTCGCCGCGTAGTTCTGAAGGAGATCTCCGACAACCCACATGAATCCGCCGAGAAGGGGCCAAAACAGAACGCTGCGGTTGGCGACAAGCTGACTCCAGAACTCCGCCGGACCTCCCAGGAACGCGATACCCAAGATCGTCACCGTCGTCATCTCGCCGAACGTGAAGTAAGTGAGGAACGTCAGCGGATTCATTCCCGTGATGTAGGCCTTCCGATAGGGAATGTACATCGATCCGAACATCAGTCCGGCTCCGACGGCGGCCGCGATCCCAGGCAGCGCATGGCCGTGTTTGGCCTGCGCTCCCGAGGCAGCGGATATGAGCAGCGCCCCGACAAAAATGACCAGCGCCCCTCCGACCACGCCAAACTTCCGTACCCACGATGCCCCGTGCAACTCTTTGAACAGCAGAATGCCCCATGTAATTCCGATCAGGCTATTCGAATTCCAAAGCGGAAACGCGAGGCTAAGGCCGATGTCGCGAACGGCAAAAATCGTCAATGTGTTTCCGACTGCCCAAAGGCAGCCCGCTATGACGCCCCACAAGACCAGATGCGGCACATGCCGCGTATCGGCGAAGGTGTCGCCGGTTCCCCGCACTAACGCCGGCAAACTCCAACGCGAAATGAACGCGCCGAGAACCATCATGAAGGAGATGACCAGCGGTGATACCGCAACGGTCACCAGCTTCGTGGGCGCCTCGGCTCCTGCCAGCCACAGAGCTGCGGAAAATCCGCAGAAAATGCCGAGTCTGTGAAGTTTCCGCTGGCGGACATGGTCTACGATTGTTTCGTCTATCGCGCGCGTCAAATAGTTACGCTCCGTAGTTCATTGAACAACATAGGCAATCAGCGAGAGCCTGCTGACGACGGATGGTAAGATCGCGAAAGCTTCGAGGTATGGATTTTGAATTCACGCCTGAGCAAATCCAGCTCCGCAAATCTGTTCGCGATTTCGCGGAGAAAGAGATCGCGCCGCACGTTCTCGATTGGGATGAGGACCAGACTTTTCCGCTCGACACGATCAGGAAAGCCGGTGAGCTCGGGTTTATGGGCGCCATTTTCCCGGAGGAGCTCGGCGGCGCAGGCCTGGGCTACATTGAATACGCAATTGTCATAGAAGAGCTCGCTCGTGTCGACCCGAGCGTTGCGCTGATCATAGCCGCGCACAACTCGCTGTGTACGAATCACATTTTTTTGGCGGGCAGTGAAGAGCAGAAGAAAAAGTACATCCCAAAGCTTGCGACAGGAGAGTGGATCGGCTGCTGGTCACTGACCGAACCCGAGGCCGGCTCGGATGCCGCGGGGACCCGCAGCGCGGCTGCTTTGAAAGACGGTCATTGGGTGTTGAACGGCGGGAAAACGTTCACCACAAACGCGCAGTATGCAGATGTCTGCGTCGCGATGGCCGTGACGGACCGCTCCGCCTCACAACACGGAATTTCGGCGTTCATTCTTGAAAAGGGCACGCCCGGCTTTCGCGTTGGGAAAAAGGAGAACAAGCTGGGCATGCGTGCGAGTGCAACGGGCGAAGTGCTCTTCACCGATTGCCGCCTGCCGAGATGCCAGCTACTCGGAAAACAGGGCGAGGGCTTTGTCGACAGCCTGAAGACTTTAGACGGTGGAAGAATCTCAATTGCTGCGCTGGCCGTGGGTCTTGCTCAGGGCGCTTTCGATGCGGCTTTGAAATACTCGAAGCAGCGGAAGCAATTCGGACGCTTCATTTCGGAGTTCCAAGCCATACAACATAAACTCTCGGACATGGCGACCGGCATCGAAGCGGCGCGCTGGCTAACGTATTGTGCTGGAGCGCGCAAAGATCGAGGACAGCGAGTCACAAAAGAATCGGCCATGGCGAAACTGTTTGCCTCCGAGATGGCGGTCAGAGTGGCGGATCAGGCGCTCCAGATCCATGGCGGCTACGGATTCATCAAAGACTACCCAGTCGAAAAGTTCTACCGCGATGTAAAGCTCTGCACGATAGGCGAAGGCACGAGCGAGATCCAGCGGATGGTCATTGCGCGGCAGTTGTTAAGAGAATAGTTCGCACCAGACCGTAAAACAGAGGAGACCGACGCGCGTTGGACGTAAAAGCGGCTATTGGCGTTATCGGCGGAAGCGGGTTGTATTCAATGCGGGGGTTTGAGGCGCAACAGGAAGTCGTGCTCACCACGCCTTTCGGCGCGCCATCGGATGTCTACGTTCTTGGATATTTGGCCGGCAAGTCCGTTGCATTCCTGTCGCGGCACGGCCGCGGCCACCGGATTTCGCCGTCGGAGTTGAATTTCCGCGCCAATATTTACGGTATGAAAATGCTCGGAGTGGAGCGCATTCTTTCATTGAGCGCCGTGGGTTCGCTCAAGGAAGAACACGCACCGCTCGATTTCGTGATTCCGGATCAGTTCTTCGATCGCACTCGCGGGCGCGCGTCGACGTTCTTCGGCGACGGTCTGGTGGCGCATATCAGCTTTTCCGACCCCGTGTGCCCACAGCTCAGTCAATTGGTGCATGAGGCCGCGAAGGAAGCATCGATCAACAGCAAGCGGGGCGGCACATACCTGTGCATGGAAGGTCCGGCATTCTCAACGAGAGCCGAATCGAACATTTACCGCAGCTGGGGCATGGACGTCATTGGGATGACGAACCTGACGGAAGCAAAACTTGCACGGGAGGCCGAGATCTGTTACGTCACGATCGCGATGGTGACCGACTACGATTGCTGGCACGAAGAGCACGCGGCCGTCACGGTGGAGGAGATTATAGGTAACCTTCAGAAGAATGCGGAAAATGCTTGCAGACTCGTCCGGCACGTGGTAACCCGAATGCCGCAACAGCGCACGTGCAAGTGTGGCTCGGCGCTGAAGCACGCGATAATTACCGAGCGCGCAATAATTCCAGATAGTGTAAAGGAGCGCCTGGGGCCGCTGATTGGCAAGTATATCGGCACGTGAGCTCGCGCAAGAGATTTTAGACGCCTGTCTCAGGGACGGCACCTGGCCGGCCCGCACCTTGGACGCATTGGTGCAGCGCGCGCTGGACGAAGATGATCCGTTCACCGCAGGAGCCGCGACTCGGGCTCTGTTTGGGATTGTTATTGAGCGTCTCGGTGACCTGTTCGAGCCATCGCTTTGCGACGTATACGCGCGGATGTTTTCTCATGTGATTGCGCGCGCGCTGCCGGAGTACGACTCCCACGATCTATACGTTCGGTACCGGCACATACGTCAGGTCCGGCCCTTTCCGGGCGGCGAAATCCGTCGCGTGTACGTCCTTTCGCGCGTGACGCTGGGCGCCGACGTGGCTGTTACCAGCGTTGCGCTGCGCGCGGCAAAGGAGCGCTTTCCCGATGCGGAGATCTGCCTGGTTGGCCCGGAGAAGAATGCGGAGCTATTCGCCGCGGATGCGCGGATTGTGCCGATGCCGGTGGCCTACGACCGTTCGAGCTTTCTGCGCGATCGCCTCGCGGCGGCGGTCGAACTGCAAAGTTTAGTCGACGAGCCTGGATGCGTTGTTATCGATCCCGATTCGCGCCTGACGCAACTCGGCCTCGTACCTGTGTGCGACGATGCCCGGTATTTCTTCTTCGAGAGCCGTGCGTTCGGCGGTGAGTTGGATGGAACACTCCCGCAGCTCACCGCGGAGTGGCTCTCCGAAGTCTTCGATGTCAATTCTTTGGAGCCGTACGTAGCTCCTGCGCGGCAGGGCCGAATCGCCGATTTTACCGTCAGTTTCGGTGTGGGAGAGAACGAGAACAAGCGTCTTGACGACGAGTTCGAGTGCGAAGTCCTTTCGGCGCTCCTGCGAAAGAAACGGCCGGTTCTTCTGGACCGCGGCGCGGGCGGGACCGAAACGGATCGCGTCAACGCTCTGGCGGAACGGCTTGGCTGGCCGACGCTATTGCGTCTGCACGACGGCAGCTACGCTTCCTTTGCGAGCCACATCACGCAGAGCAAGCTGTTTGTCGGCTACGACTCCGCGGGCCAACACGTCGCATCCGCGGCGCACGTGCCGCTGATCTCGGTATTTTCAGGCTTTGCCTGCGAACGCATGTTCGCGCGCTGGCGGCCGAGTGGATGGTCAGCAAATGTAGTCCGCGTAGATGGGGACAACCGACACACGGCGGTGGCTCGGACTCTACACGCTATTGCGGCGGCGGAGGCGGCGGGGCTGGCAGCTTCCACGGGTTCGATGTAGATGAAGTGTTGGTTGGTGGAGCGCTGGCCGGCTTGGAGGTCCCAGTGTTTTGGGCCGGCTGCTGCGATGCCGCGCTCGCCGAGGCAGGCTGCTCCTGCATCTGACCCTCCGAGAGCGGCGCAGGCGCTTCGGCCCCATAAACGATCGTGCTCTCGGTCCCGAATTTGCGGTACAGCCGGAACTCGATATCGTTCCGTGTTCTCTGCCGGTCTGATTCCATCCAAACCTGCGCCTTCAAAGGGCAGACGTATGTGTGACCGCTGATATCCACATCGCCGTAGTCGAGAATTTCATAGGCCTTGTTCACGGGAAAGCTCTTCGGGATATCCACGGCATTGAAGGTGATTCGCGAGACTTCACCCGTATATTCGTCAGCGTAAATTAAGCCCTTGTAGGCGGTGATAATTTGCTGATCTTCGTTGTACGTGATGCGATAGTCCGAATGCCCGCTATCGATGAAGTAATTGAAAACTGCGACACGCTTACCTCGAAGAGTGCCCCAGTGATCCCAATTGAACTCCGCTACACTCTTGCCCTGGAAGATGCTGCTCATCAAGCTTCCGAATTCGCCGGTTGAAATGGATCCTCCGACCTTCGTGGCAACCTCATACATTCCCACATTGGTCAGTTTGCCGTTCACCGCGACAACTGTGTAACGTTCCTGCCCCTGGTTGTAGCTCAATTGCGTGTTGATGCTGTCGACGAGCCGGTAGCGATCGGTCGAATCGAGATCGACGTACCGGCGCGTCACCTGCAGGCAAAGGAAGTTCGGTAAATTCGCCGTGTAATTGAGTGCATATTCCCTGATCGCATCCAGAATTTGCTGCTGGCGCACGGAGTCCGGCGGCGGAATCGGTTGGCGTACGCCGAGGGAAACAGTCGGGGTGGACCTGGTAACCGGAGTGTCGGGCGCGGTCGCGGGAGAGTAAGTCGCATCGTGCCCCGGCGGCTTCAGGTTCGCGGTCGCCTCGCGCAGTGCATTCAATGCCTCGATAGTCTTCGGGCCCGCATTTTGCGCTTCGAGATCCTGCATCGTTTTCTCGGTCAGTTTCTCGGTCAAATGAACCTTTTTCAAATAGGCCGCGATCTGCTTGTCGCTATGTTGCTTTAAGGCGAGCTCGGACCGAACAAACTGCGCAAGCTGATCGACATTCATCTCCATCTGCGCCTGCAGAGCCAAAGCACAACAAAACACAAGCGGCGCTAAACGGAA
>JAFAQG010001005.1 GCA_019246575.1 Acidobacteriaceae bacterium | reverse complement strand
CGCAAAGCTGAGACGAGGCATGGTTTTAATTCCATCGGTATAGCGTAGGCCTCGTGGATATCCGGGATTGGTAAGCCGGTTGACGATTCCGTTGTAAGGATTGCCGGCTTCGGGAGCAACGGCGCCGATATCGGTGATGGCGACGATTTGGCGAGTGACGGGGTCGAAGCCCATACGCTTGCCGTTCGCCAGGACGGGTTGGATGAGCTGAACTCTTTGTTGGGGATCCCATAACCAGGGCAGGAAACCGGCTTCCTGGTTGTGATTACTGTGCCAGGGCGTGGACCAGCCGAAGCGAAGGCCGTAATCTAGCGTCAGGCTGCGGCTGATTTTCCAGGTATCTTGCGCATACCAATCCAATCCGGTATTGAATTCGTACATGGGAGGCCGGGTGGTGGTCTCGGTGTAGGAAGTAAGAATGCCGAACAGCGCGTTACTGTACGGGTAACCCGTATCCTGCGGGTTCTTGGAATCGGAGGCGAAGTTCATGGCGCCGGCGAAGTTCGACGCATAGACCAGCAGGGCGCAGCGGTTTCCGCCGGCAACTCCTCGTGGGGATGGCTGCCGGACCACTATACAGCCCAGACTCGTTCCGCGAATGTATCTGTCACGCACATCTTCAGTCCCAACACCGTGCTCGAAGCCAATCTTGGTCTTCAACGCTTCACCGAAAACGGCCCTCCGTTGAGCCAGGCCGAAGTCGCGGCCAAAAGCCGCGCGGCAACCGGAGTCGATATCCCGCAATTCAATCCCTCGATTAACCCCTACAATCTCGTTCCCGCTGCGACCTTTGGAAGCGGCGTCTCGAATCCGGCTAATCCGGCTTATGCCTCGCGCTTCCCCTCACGAGGTATCGAGAACACTTACAAGACCAACGAGGGCATCACCAAAGTGGGCCAGCGAGCACTCATGGCCGTGTTGGTGAAGTTCGGCAGCGGCAGCAGATTTAAATACTTCTGCATGGAAGGGACGATCTGCGAAGGCTGCATGATGTTGCCGGGGAGCGCGCGCCCGGTGGACGGGTCCTTGATGGTTTTGCCGGACTGGCTGAAATTGCCCTGCCGCTCTAAAGCTGTGGGAACGGTGACGTCCTGTTCGGGTTTGGGGCGCTTTTCGCCGATGACTTCCGCATCGAAGAAGAAGAATAACTTGTTGCGCGAAGTATTGAATAAGCGCGGAATCATGACGGGCCCGCCGAGATAGCCGCCGGCGTAATTGAGCGGTATTCCTGCCTTGGGAGCCCCTTCAGATTGTTGAAGAAGTTATTGGCATTGAAGGCTTCGTTGCGGTCGTAGTAATAGAGCGCGCCGTGAAACTGCTGGGTACCGCTTTTAGTGACGGCAAGGACAGTAGCGCCCGAGTTGCGGCCGTACTCGGCATCGAAGTTACTGACCTTGACATCCACAGTTTGGACGCCGTCGAGGCTGACGGTGGTGTTGGTGTTGCCTCCATTGCTGTTCAGGGCAGAGATGCCGTCTATGGCGATGTTGTTGTTCGTGGTGCGACCGCCGAGGACATTTAGCGTTGTGTTGCCGGTGAAGGTTTGGACATCGGCGCCGACATTGACAACAACTCCGGGCTGTAATTCGGCGAATTGCGTAAAGTCGCGGTTCAGGCCAGTGAGTTGCTGGATCTCCTGGCTGGTAATAATGCCGGAGCGCTCGCCACTCGCGGTCTGGACATTGGACCCCTGGGCGGTGACTTCGACCAGGGTCTTTTGAGACCCGACTTCGAGCTTGACATTGCCGACGGCGAGATTGTCGCCGGCGTTAATTCGATGTGCGTTTTTTCGAAGGTCTTGAACCCGGGACGATCGACGGTGATGGAGTAAACGCCGGGGCTGACGGCGCTGAAGGTGAAGCTGCCGCGCTCGTCCGTAGTGGCGGAGCGAGTGGCAGCGGTGGCTTCGGACGTCAGCTTGACGGCGGCGTCGGAGACAGGCGCTCCCGAGATATCGCTGACCGAGCCGGTGATAGACCCTGTAACGGATTGTGCGGCGGCGGCGGCCGGGAGGAAGAGACAAGTAAAGAGCGCAAGGTAACGCGGCATGGTGGGCCCCTTTCCAAGCAACATCCAGACGGCGTGTACTGGGTGTTGAGGTTAACTGTAGCGCTACAGTGGACCAATGTCAATGCGGCTGCGAATTCGTATGACGCTGCGCGTGACGTGTCGCCTGGCTCGCCGCCAAGGCAAGTGGATGATTGAATCAGCTCAGGAGTGAGAGGCGAACTTACTGGACGCATCGACGGTTTATCTCACGCGTCGAAACTCTAGCAGCCCTTTCGACAGCTTGATTCGCGAACGATCAACCGGGGCGCAAGCAGAACGCGCTTCGGAGCAGGTGGAACCTTCCCCGCCATGCACTCGATGAGAATAGCGCCCGCCGTTTCTCCGATGACGGAACTACCCTGATCGACGGTCGAAAGTGGAATGCGCAGCAAGTCGGAGTAATGGATATTGCCGGCGCCGATAACCGCGATGTCCTGCGGCACGCGGAACTTTGCCTCGAGTATGGCGCGCAGGGCCCCGGCGGCGACCGGGTCGTTATAGCAGAAAACGCCCTCGGGCGGGTTCTTCATATCGAGCAGCTTCCTCATGGCCTGATAACCTCCAGTATCGTCGCGACCACCAACGGCGACCATCTGACTCGAGTAAGTCCGTCCGCTGCCTTCGAGAGCGGCCTGAAAACCTTCCATGCGCCGGAAACTGTTTGGCGTCTCCGGCCCCCTGATGTGAGCCAATCGCGTGCAGCCTTGCTCAATAAGGTGCTTAGTCGCAAGCTCCCCGACTTCCTCGTCCCGCGTGCCTACATAGTTGACCTTCATGCGTGGAGGCATGCGGTCGATGAGTACGTAGGGAACTTTGCCCGAGTTTAAAGCGGAGGGCATTCCCTTCTTCCAGTCTTTTAGCGCGGACGCAATCACAAGACCATCGACACTGCGCGCAAGCAGCGTCTCGATTTCCCGTCTCTCGATCTCGCCATCTTCGTCGGAATTGGCAAGGACGATTTGATAACCCCTGGACGAAAGTGCTTTGCTAAGACCGGTTGCAACCTCCGGGAAAAACGAATGCATCAGGTCGGGAATGACGAGCCCGACCATGTATGTGCGGCGTGTGGCCAGGCTGCGGGCAACCCAATTGGGCTGGTATCTGAGCTCCCGAGCGCGGCGCAATACACGCTCACGAGTGTCTTCGCTGATATCGAGATGCCCGCGCAGAGCTTTCGAGACCGTCATCAAAGATACGCCGAGGTCGTCGGCGATATCTTTCATGCGCACGGCCAAATAAAGACTCCTTGCGAATTGGGCATGAACTTCACCTCATCATAGCGATAGAGCCTTGGGGTCGGATACGTCGTCAGCCGCTCAAGGGCGCGTCCCTGCATAGCAGGCTGGTGGAGGTCGAGATTCTCGGATCCACGCAAGCGGCAAGATCCCGTCGTTGGACGGAAGGACGCCCCTGCGATTAGAATTCGACGCGAACAGCAAACTGCAGAATGCGAGGATCGCGAGCCGCGGTCACCTGGCCGAACTGGGTGCCTGTTGCGAGAGTGCCGCCGGGGAGATTCCATTTCGGGGTCGTATCAACGGTGCTGAATTGCGTGTGATTGAACGCGTTGTAGGCTTCAGCTCTGAATCTCATTGTCACGCGTTCGCGGATTGGAATGTTCTTATACAATCCGATATTCCAGTTGTGAATTCCGGGGCCGCGGCCCCACGTCGCGGGAGTGTTGCCGAGGAAGCAAGTTCCTGAAGCGAGCGACGCAGCCGAACAGGGCGCGGTTATAGGCGGCGCAAATGCCGCTGTATTGAAGTACTCTTCGACCGTCCTCTTGTCACCGGGTAGGTTCGGATTTCCGATCAGGGCCGGACGCCAGCCGTCGCCGCCGCCCGTCAGATCCGTACCGCCGTTGATCGCACCTGTGCCAAGCACGATTCCTTTGATGCTTAGCGGAGCTCCGCTCGCAAATCGCGCGATGCCGGCGAGTTGCCAGTCATCCAGAACCCTTTTGACGATGAGATTGTTCACGAGCCGGCTTGCCTTGGGGATATCCCACATATAGTTAATCGCGACGACATGCGTGCGGTCGTACGTCGCTTCTCCGTAATCGAATTCGCGGCCCACTGTTTACGAATCCAAGTTGACGGGAAGTCGGCTAGGTTGAGATTGGCCTCCCGCGCGGCATCACGAAAGATAGATCCGCCCTGGTCGGCAAGCATAGACCGATCACGCCCGTTTAACCGGCATGATCGGGAAAGCAAATTTACAGCCCAGGAGGCTCGTCGCCATCGAAAAGCTGGCATTCAAGTCTGTCCGCTTCAAACAAGATATTCCCAGGAATCCGCTTCCGTTCCGCTTGCAAGAATTCCCTGAGGCCGTTCACAGCCTGTACAACGCTCTTATGTACCATGCGGTCGCCAGCCCGTGATCTTGATGTACCCGCGCACGCTTTCCACGAAGGCATTGAACTCTGCCACCGGGTACTTTCGCTTATCGGAAAGAGCCAAGTCGAAGGCAGTTCGTAGATCGGCAACTTGCCGAGAAAGTTGGTCCTTCTCCGATTTGGCCGCCACGATTTACGCCTGACCGGGATCCCAAATGGATTATAGATGAGATGAGAAGAGGACTTCTCAGGACCGATCCGCGTCAAACGCTGATGGATTGCCGACCATGTTGGTGCATCGCGATGCTCCTGCCCAGTCGGATCGTGGACGGATCACGCCGACGCGAAATTGAGGAAGCGTGGCGGACTTCACAGGACTAATCGCTTAGGCAGCTTTCGTGGTAGGCAGCTGATCGCGTTTATGTTTCCGAGAGCCTGAGTGATCGAATTCAATCATCGCGTGCGTTCTCGCCTTCCTACCACTCGATGCGAGCGCCATACCGCAAGAACCGCATGCCTGGTGAATCAAATTGATTAACTCCACCGACGCCGGTAATTACACCGGCTTGTGAAGTCGCACTGATATTCAGTCCTGGTTCTGACCAATTCGGATGGTTCAGTACGTTTTCTGCTCTCAGCTCCAATCGAATTATTAAGTGTTCGAGAGGATGGAAATTTTTGCCCGTCCCTGCGTTCAACTGGCTAATTCCCGATCCC
>JAFAQG010000091.1 GCA_019246575.1 Acidobacteriaceae bacterium | reverse complement strand
CCCAATAATTGAAGTCCTTCCTGGATGATGCCGTTTGCATGACTCTGCCCAAGCGATCGACCGATCAAATCTCCTGTTGTGACGGTCGCGGTAAGGAATGCAAACCCGATGGCCGCACTGATCCGGCCGCGTCTAAGTAGTTCGCGGAGCTCGCGCGAGATCGTCTCGGAACGGCGTCGAAACTGGTCGTGTACGGCTTCGGCGATCTGCACCGGCAATTCACCAAGTTTGTCCCAGTTTTCGACCGTTATTTCCAGACTCAACTGCGCATCTCTACTTACATCCCTTGCCCAATTGAGAATGAATCTCTCGGCGCCCTCGTCGAGATCGCGTTCGTGAAACGGGGATGGATCGATCGAGTTGAAAAGCTGCTCCGGGCTCCTTACGGAAAGACGAATTACCGGCGGTGCGGAGCCGGGCCTGTGTGTGCGACGCGCGTTGGCACGCGTCATCGAACTGAGTTTATGCCACGACGCGAACCGTCTCCAGCTCCAAATCGCTTGCGTCATATGGAAACGCACCTAGCTCCATGCTGATCCGCATGTATCGGACTTGTGCGTCCGTAATTCGTTGGCCCGGGATGATGCGCGGGATCCCCGGCGGGTACGGCGATAGCATCTCCGCTGCGATCCGGCCCGCTGCTTCGTCAAGTGCCACGCGCGTTGAGCGTGCAAAAAACCCTTCAGCCGGTGTGAGTGCCTGTTCTGCTTCTAAATCGCGCAGTCTCGGAATCTGCGGCCGAAGACCCTTTTTGTCCGAGCGGCCATCGCCCGCCCATTTTGCCATGTCCTCCAGTGAGCTGAGCAATTCCTCTGTCGACTTCCTGTCCGTACCGACCGTAAAGATGATGAGAAGCCGCCGGTCATCGCTCAACCCAAGGGTTAACTTCTTGTTCCGAATAAGCCAGTCTTCCGCCTCGTATCCACTCACGCCGAGTCCGCCAATGTCCACCAGCACCTTAGTCTCGTCCATGGAATGCCGCGAGTCGCCGTTCAGCACCTCGCGGCCCATCACACGAAAACCGTCCATGGCGGCGATCTTTTCACGCACATACCGGGCAAGATCCAGCGTTTTCTGAAGAAGCTCCTCGCCCTCTTGTGCGAATTGCCGGCGTGTTGCATCGATACTGGCGAGAATGAGGCCCGAAGGACTTGTGGTCTCAAAAAGGTCGTAACAGATATTGAAGCGATCGGGCGCAATCAGCTCGCTTTTGAGGAGCATGAACGAGGCCTGCTCCAGACCGGCCATGGTCTTGTGAATGCTCCCGACGGAAATGTCTGCGCCTCTGCGAATAGCCGCGACAGGCATATCGGGATGAAACGCGAAATGCGGTCCCCACGCTTCATCGATGATCAGCGGTATGCCGCGTCGTGACATAGATTGGCGAGCGTCTGGATATCCGGCGTGATGCCGTAATACGTCGGTCCTATGATGAACACTGCCTTTGCGTTCGGATTCGCCGCCAGCTTATTTTCTAACTCCGCAACGCTTATGCCGTGTCCCACGTCCCAGCTATCGTCATAATCCGGCTCCAGAAAAACAGTGCGAACATTGGCGAGAATAAGCGATCCAATCAGGGACTTGTGACTGTTCCGGCTCACGAGCACCGTATCGTCCGGACTAACCGCCGCGAGCGCAGCGGCGTGATTGCTCAGGCTCGTACCGTTAGTCGAAAAGAAGCAGTGCGAGGCGCCCCAAAGCTCAGCCGCCAGCCGCTCCGCCCGTTGCCGGACGCGTTTCCTCTGAGCGCGGTCGTCGAGTCCCTTCTGAATGGTTGCATCGGCCGCAAATGCGTCCTTGCCGATCAGACGCGTGATTGCGTGCGGCGCGGCTTTCCCCGACTGATGTCCTGGAACATCGAACGAGGTCGGTTCGGTCCGGATATAAGTCTGCATCGCTTCTAGGATCGGGGCTCGGTCCTGAGTGTCTTTCTTCTCGCCCGTTGTGTTCTCGTCCTTTTCCCCAGTGATCAGGTCCCGAATATGCACCTTATGCGTCCTTCTGAGTTGATTATGCGGTGATCTCCCGATACATCGCCGCTCGAATATCCGCTAGATAAAGGGAACGGGCTGCCGGCGGCGTCCAGAAAGATACGCACGTTTTCGCGTGCTTGCTTTGCCGTTCCCTCTACCGCGACCTCAGGCGACGCCCTTTCTTGTTTAAACTGAAGTCAAGATGCCGCTGCCTAGCGACGAGTTCTACCGCATTAAGAAGCTTCCGCCTTATGTATTTGCAGTAATTAACG
>JAFAQG010000056.1 GCA_019246575.1 Acidobacteriaceae bacterium | reverse complement strand
GATGTCGATGCCGGCCTCTGCGACCTTAGCTGCCTCTTCGGCCGTAAGTATCTGGACGATTCGCGAGCGCAGTAAGTCATCGTAATCAATGCCGAAGCGCTGTGCGACGTTGCGGGCGAAGTCATTCTTCGCACTCGCATCCAATCCGGCCGACTCACACCAGTTGAGAAGCACGCGACCGACCTCGAGCCTCTCTTCCCAATTTCGGATCGGCATCGACTGAAGTATCCCTTGCTCAGGAAAATCGATCGACTCGCGGCCGGATTTCCATAACAAGTAATCGAGCATCAGAGTCATCACCGGAAATCTCAATCCTGAGTAATAGGTCGTCAGGTACAGCGTGCATGGGAATGCGAATTCAGACAGAATCGGTACCCCATGATGAAGAAAATCGTAGAAACCGTCGTCGAACGTAATAACAACGCTGCGAGGCGGTAACGATCCGCTCTTGAGACGTGAAACCGCTTCACCAAGCGGGAGCACGGTCGCTTTGAGGTCGCGCAGGCACGCCAGCCTTTGCCGAAATCGTTGTGCAGTTATGAAGAGATATCCTGCCCACTCGTGCTCATCGCGAAGCGACAGCCCGTGATAACAAAGGATCAGCAACTTCTGGCGGCGATTCCTGGAATTTGCGGCGAGGGAATAGATACCAGTAGAGCGTAGGGTGCGCAGAGCTGTTGCTTTAATCGTTTGTTTCAAGCCAGCCATGATTGGAACAAGGGACGTGCCGCTTACGGTTCAGCCATCCTAGCGATGACGTAGTTAGGCAGGGACGTCGCGCCGTCTCACTCGCGTTGCTTTCCAAAACCGCTCCGGCGGTACGAACCAGATCGAGGCGGCGCAAAGAGTAGCAAGCATCATCACGATCATGCCCCTGATCGGCGCCGTGAAGCGCTTCAAGACATTCTTGCTTCGGATTTTGGGATCGACTGCAGCTGCCGTATAAAACACAATTTGAACAATGGCACTGCTTACCGCGAGAGTACCGCCGGCGCACAAGCTCGATATACCACAGATCAGGAATGCGAATGGCAGCATCAGTCTGCCGAACTTGTAGGAAACGTAATGGAACAGCAGGCGGTTATTCGGTCCGAGGAGTTCAGGATAGCAACGCAGTATCTGGTAATTGCCCGCGAGCGTTCGAACCTTCCTCGAAAACTCAATGGACATGCTCGTTGGATAGTCATACATCCTTGCTCTTCGATCGACAACCAGCCGATACGATTTGAAAAACGCATCCAGTGGCAGGTACATGTCGTCAACGAGCATGTCAGGAGGAATGTGCACGGCGAGTTCCCGTCGAATCGCGTAATATGAACCAGTCGCACCGAATATCGAATCGACTGCGCTCAGATTCAGCCGGATCCACCGCTCGTAGTACCAATAACTTCCGATAACTTGTTCCTCTGTGGACGACCCGGGTTGAATCTGCAGTTCGGCAGATGCTGCTCCGACGCGAGGATCAGCGAAATTTTCCATTAACAGCCGAAGACTGTCTGGGGCAAGCCGCTGACGAACGTCAGTCAGGACAAGAATTTCCCCGTTTGCAGCCGCTATGCCCTGGTTCAGCGCTCCCGGCTTGCCGACCTTGGGTGAATTGATCAGCTTGACGCGGCCGGCGAACGATGCCGCGATGCTGGAGGTCGAATCCGTGGAGCCGTCGTTTACGACGATTATCTCCATCCGCTCACGGGGATAGTCGAGCGCAAAGATCGACTCTAATTTCTCCCGCAGGAATAAAGCACCGTTGTGTACCGCAATGATGATCGAAACCGACGGCGTACACGAGGCCCTCAAAACGGGCCTTGGCTTCAGGCGCGCCATCCCCGCCAGCAGCAGCGGGTAGAGCGCTACGATGTAGAACGCGTACAACAGGGAAATCCAGAACAAGATCTGGAGTATGGTCATACCATTTCGGCCGTCGGTAGTGTACTCGCCTCTTCATAGACGAACCTGCGGCTCGCTTTCAGCTTTCGATAACGTACCAGACCGCCTAAATCAATTGTATGTTGCAGGTGGCAAGAGGATGTGTTGCCTTGGCGAGCCGCCGGTGAACCGGCAGCTCGTTTGCAAAGCAATAGCGGGTTAAGAGCCGCTCTTAAGCGTGATTGTCGCCGTCGCAACGATGCTCGGATTGATCGTGCTGGTAGCCGTTATGGTTACCGTCTGATCGCTCGACGGAGCTGCGGCCGGTGCTGTATAGAGACCATTCTGATCAATCGAGCCCGGTCCGGAAACCGACCATGTCACGGGACTATCCATATACCAGCCGATCGCGAACACCTGAGCTTGTGCACCGGCGCTGATCGTCGTGACCTGCTGGGTTTCGATGGTGATATGGGGAGGTGTGCTGTCTGGCGATATCATCAGTGCGTTCAGCGAAGGAGCCGAGTGCGAATTCGTTCCTCCGGTTGCACGCACAGCGACATACAACAAATTGTCTGTCACTTGAGCTGGGATGTAGGCCGTTACCGGTGTCCGGCAGGTCCAATTCGCCGCGATGCCCACGGTGAACAACGCTCCTATTCGGCCTTGCGATTCGAGCGCAAATTGACCATTGGTCAAACCATTGTCGTAGAGGTTAGGACCGTAGGTTCCACTG
>JAFAQG010000053.1 GCA_019246575.1 Acidobacteriaceae bacterium | reverse complement strand
CAGTGGAACCTACGGTCCTAACCTCTACGACAATGGTTTGACCAATGGTCAATTTGCGCTCGAATCGCAAGGCCGAATAGGAGCGTTGTTCACCGTGGGCATCGCGGCGAATTGGACCTGCCGGACACCGGTAACGGCCTACATCCCGGCTCAAGTGACAGACAATTTGTTGTATGTCGCTGTGCGTGCAACCGGAGGAACGAATTCGCACTCGGCTCCTTCGCTGAACGCACTGATGATATCGCCAGACAGCACACCTCCCCATATCACCATTGAAACCCAGCAGGTCACGACGATCAGCGCCGGTGCACAAGCTCAGGTGTTCGCGATCGGCTGGTATATGGATAGTCCCGTGACATGGTCGGTTTCCGGACCGGGCTCGATTGATCAGAATGGTCTTTATACAGCACCGCCCGCGGCTCCGTCGAGCGATCAGACGGTAACCATAACCGCTACCAGCACACTGGATTCAACGGTATCGGCCTCAGCTGTTCTGACACTCAGAGGCGGTCCGTAACGATTGCAGCCCCGAATAGAGTTTTGATGTATGCGAAAAAACATTCTTGTTTTCCCAGAGTTTTGGGGAACACATCATAAGCCTTGACATCCATCCGAGAACACAGGGGGGATTCGCGGTCGCCCTTCGGCACTTGAGGCATCACGAGAGATACTCTAAGCATGAATTAGCCCTTCTATTGTGACCCAGCTACTTTCCCTACTAAAAGTAGTGGCTGGGTCTGCACAAAGGGAGGCGACGGTTGGAATCTTCATGCCAAACTTTGAATATTGATCTTGTTGGGTGTTGGACTCCCCACCTCTGTCAAACAAACTATTGCCGTAAGGGTCCCGTCCTGACCGTCATCTGCCGAGATATATAAGGTTGTGGATATTTCAGGCGGAGCGTGGCTGGACAGACACAGCTCCGCTTACATTCCACGGCAAGAGTTCCGCAATCCGGGTCATTCCGTCCTCCGGCAATACGCGCGAGGACGTGACGGAGATATGCCTCGGGATCTAGGCCGGTGAGTTTGGCCGAACCGATCAAGTGTAAATCGCGGTTGCGCGTTCCGTCGCCATAGAGTGCCGACGGTGAGGGAAATAGCCTGCTCCCTTGCACACTCGGGTGCGCGGCGGAGCCGGCGCCTTCGGCGTTCCCGTTCGGACTCGAGTAGCAGTCCCGTCGCGTAGATGCCAGTGTGCGGAATTGAGGACGAAGTGTATCTCCGAGCATTGGCGTCTTTGCGGAACCGCAGTCCGCGTGTCCGGTAGAGTACCCCAGGCCAGAGGTTGACATCCTAAGCGGTCCGAAGTTGTTATTTGTGTGGAAAATTCGATCTCATTGCCTGATTCCAAACCGGGGTGACTGCTGCCCGAAAAAGAGCATCAATATACGTACGGTCCAGAAAATCACGTAACGGAACGCGGAATTCCTCTGCGCGAAAAACTCGTACGCGCACTAGAGTCGTCGTATCGATGTGAAGAGCACGCACGATGCTGCCGCATTGGTCGATTAGGTTTACGCGCTCAGGTGGAAACGAGTTTACGGGCCCGACGATATTATCAAACCGGCGTTTCAGAAAAGAACAAATTTCAACGAACCCTTCGTGCTCAGCTCAAGCATTTCAGCAGCAATGCGAAGGTGAGCTGTTTGCACACTGTGCTGATCGCCTCGGCCTTGCGGTAGCGCTCACCGAAGTTCGGAATGAACTCGCAGTTATTGCGAATGTAAATGTGAAATCTCCGGCTGTCGGCCACTTTACGCGCCGGCGCCGAAGACGCCTGTACCAGACTGAGATCCAGAAGCAAACTGCCTAAGCGTTCCAGCGCTTCCTCCGCATTCCCCTTCCCGTCCAGCAAGCATTCGAGAGAGCTGAACAATGTGGGAGTTCATCCGAAGCTCGTGCGAGTTCCTCGAGCACGCTTTACGCTGAGGCATCGGGGCTCATCGCGAACGGGTCCAGCAACGAAGACCTACAGCACGCGTTACACACTCTTCGGAAGTGCCACAAGGATTATCGCTGGTACAAAAAATTCACCGAGAGGATGAGGTCCGACACAGAAGCACGCAGAGCACGTAACGCACATGACGGAACAGTTTGCTGGCTTCATAGGCACGAGTTCAAGGAATTTGAACAGTTGAAGAATGAGGCCGGCATTTATCGCCAGTTGCCGAGCCTCGATTGCCAGCACCTCGCGGCGTTGTTCGGAGCCGTCCGGGTTTACGCAAACCACTTCGACCCGGACACTCACGGCTGAAACCTCCGGCTGTGCGCCAACGCATTCAGCCGCGTGTTGGCTTCCTCCAGGCTGAACCGCTCCGGTTCTACCGGGCCGAGTTCTTTCAGTCTTCGATCGATGTTCTCGAAACCTTCCCCCAACACCGTTCGGAGCAGATCCCAGGTTCCCGTCGGTTGATCCGGACAGGCCTCGGCCATCATCTGAATGCCGATTTTCAGTCGGAGGGGATCGGACATCGCGGCGCCTTCTCGCTGGCGCTTGATCATGAGCCGATAACCGGTCGGGCCACCGCAAAATTCCGGCGGTGCAGCACCGCGGCCGCCTACACAGAGAGGGAGATCGTCGCGTGACAGCGACGATGAATGCCGTGAACGAACCGACGCAAGAGGTTGTCAATCGGAGGGTAATGTCGATCCAGTCGGGGCTCCGACGTGCCGAATCTCCAGATCCGGGAGCAACGGTCCTAGTATTCACGCGCAGCATTGTACTGCAATGCAGGCACCGTGTGCAGCGCAATCTGTCGCTAGTATTGGTTACATCCCGACGCTCCCTCAGTCGTAACATAAAGGACGTTATGTGCGCCGATCCCGTGCTATCCTGCCCCCAATGACCATCACCGTCTCCGTCCCCGACGAACTCGGCTCCCGAGCCGCCGCACAGGGCCTTTCCGTCGAGGCCTATGTCGAGGAGCTGGCCGCTCGGGCTGTCCACGGGGCACCTGACGCGTCCACCGCAGAAGACCGACGCCGTGCGGTCGAGGGTCTACTGGCGTTTCGCCGCAAGCATCACCTGACCTCGGGCCGCGATCGCGCAATCGGAATGCGCGCCTGGCTGCACCAGGATCATAAACGGTGAACCCAACCTTTGTGTTGGACGCTTCGCTGACACTCAGTTGGGCGTTTGAGGATGAAGCCACCCCGTTTACCGACGAGGTGCTCGCCCGGCTGAAACACACGTCCGCACTCGCACCCGCGCTTTGGCCCTTTGAGATAGCGAGCGTGCTCTCGACCGCCGAGCGGCAGGGCCGCATCCAACCGGACCAGCAAACTGAGTTTTTGGAATGGCTGCGGCAACTGCCGGTTGCGATCGAGCACCGGCCCACCACCTGGGTCTGTCAACAGATTCTTCCCCTGACGCGTGCCTACCGCCTCAGCGCCTATGACGCTGCCTATCTGGAGCTGGCCCGGCGCGAAGGCCTTCCGCTTGCGACCCTCGACGGCGATTTGCAGACCGCCGCGCGCGCACACGGCGTCGCGCTGCTCGAGACATCGGTATGACCGCCGAACTCGCTTTACGTCCGGCAGCGCCGCTACCGATCGAATCCAGTGAACCTACGCTCCAACGATTTGTGCCGCACGAACCAGCGGCACGAAAGCGCTTCGCCGAGTTCTTTACGGTTCACATCCGCAATAAAAACACCCGTGCGGCGTACATGAACGCGGCACGCTCGTTTGCCGAGTGGTGCGCCGGGCAGGGAATTGCCGAGTTACGCGACGTGGAGCCGATCCACGTGGCTGCCTACGTGGAGCAGCTCGCCGAAACAACGTCGAAGCCCACAGCCAAACAGCATCTCGCCGCACTTCGCATGTTGTTCGATTGGCTTGT
>JAFAQG010000046.1 GCA_019246575.1 Acidobacteriaceae bacterium | reverse complement strand
CACAGCTGCCGCCGGAAGTCTTGCGCGCTCGAATAACGGCTGCCCTGGAAGGCAGCACGACATGAAGACTGAGCTTATCTGCACGGAGCACGAGCCGACGCTCACCATATTGAACTGTGTTGGTAAAGCGAGGTGGCGTAACGACGGCGCGGGCTCGGTCCTGACGGTCGAAATAGCAAAGCAATCACGCAAGCTGCGTCGTGCCATGACCAGCCGCCGCTGGGAAAAGAAGATGGTCAAAGCCGTCAACGCGGCAATGGGCTATGCCGCGCTGATCGCGGTAACGAGACACGACCAACGCCGATGGCGCGTAACCGCACCCTTGCTCTTGGAGGAAAATCATGAGCCGTAGTTCCGATGCATTCGTCAGACAGTTCCGCGCGGCACGCCGCGTCTCCACTCCCATCGTCAATGTCCGCACGCCAGATCCTGAGAGCAGCCTCAGCCTGATCAAAAGCGCGCTAAAGGAGGACCAAGCTCCCCTCGTTCAATGGGACACGGTCCGCGGCCTGGTGCATCACAACGAACCGGGAAGAGACGAGATCTCCCGTTTGCTCGGTGAAATCGCGCCCTCTACTGTGATTTCCCCGATCGAGGTGCTGACCCAGTTCTATCGCGCAGCGGACGATACGATCCTGTTTCTATCAAATGCACATCGTTTCTGGAGCGAGCCGGCCGTTGTGCAGGGCATCTGGAACACCCGGGACGTCTTTAAAGCACATGGCGCGATGCTGGTATTGCTCAGTGTTCCGGGCGCTCTTCTGCCACCAGAACTCGTGCAAGATGTCTTGACCGTGGATGAGCCGCTGCCCGGCCCGCAGGATCTCGAGCGCATCATATTCGAGCTGTACCGTTCGGCCGGTTTCGGTGCGCCGGATGAGGAGACTGCGAAGCGAGCGGTCGATGCGCTCATCGGGTTGAGCGCGTTCCCTGCCGAGCAGAGCGCCGCGATGTGTCTTCACAAAGATGGCCTCGATGTCCATGCACTGTGGGAGCGTAAACGCAGAGTGATCGAGGAGATTCCGGGACTCAGTATTTGGCGCGGCAGCGAGACCTTCGATGACATTGGCGGATGCGAGAACGTCAAGCGCTACTTACAAGCGGTGGTGTCGGGAGAGGAAGCCCCGCGCGTGATCGTGTTCTGCGATGAAATCGAAAAGGCCTTCGCCGGCACCGGCACCGACACCTCCGGGACCAAGACGGAAATGACGGGCACGATTCTGAGCTGGATGGAGGACCGCGAAGCGGATGGCGTGATTTTTATCGGCCCGCCTGGCGCAGCGAAGTCGATCGTAGCCAAGGCGACTGGAAATACCGGCGGGATTCCGACGATTGCATTCGATCTGAGCGCGATGCAGAATTCGCTGATCGGTGCGTCCGGCGAGCGACTTCGTGCTGCGCTGGCCGTCATCGATGCGATCTCGCAAGGACGCAGTCTCTGGATTGCAACCTGTAACGCCATCACCACTCTGCCGCCGGAACTGCGCCGGCGCTTTACACTGGGGACCTATTTCTTCGATCTGCCGACAGCAGAGGAGCGTGAGCAGATTTGGAAGATCTATGAAACGCGCTACGGTGTTTCCGGGGAACGGCCGAATGACGATGGCTGGACCGGAGCCGAGATCAAAGATTGCTGCCGCAAAGCGTATCGACTGCGGCTGTCACTTACAGGGTCAGCCTCCTACACGGTACCTGTTTCGCGCTCGGCGGCCGAACAGATCAAGAGCTTGCGCCAGTCTGCGAGCGGCAAATTCCTGAGCGCTTCCGCTCCCGGGATTTACCAATGGGACGAGAACAGCGTAACGCCCAGCGTCGGCCGCCGCTTACGGGCCGCCGGCGAATAGTGCAACGACAGCAGCCACCGGGTATAGCATTTGCCATTGGACGAATAATTCCTCCGCGACTACTACTACTTCTTCCAATTCAGAACAGAAGGACAAATCGACTTGTCGAAATACGATCAATTCGCGACTGTCACTAAGGATGAGGGTTTACTTGTAGCCGCGCCGGGCGCATGTTATCGTACGCCGACGACATCTCGATTCCGCGTCGAACGATATCGGCTTCCTCCGGGAACCGGACGGGCATTTCCGGGCCATCTTAAGCGAATACGACCGAAGCATCGGCTTCGACCAGAAGTGGCTTGGGCGCGTTCACCAGCGCTACAAGGAAGAGCGGACGTTGGCTATGGCGCGGAGCAAAGGGTATATCTTCCGTGGCCGGGAGATAGTTCGTACCGAGCGCGGCGAGCAAGTGAAATTGCTCTTTGGCATACGTTAGCGATGTTCGAGGAAAGAGAATGTGAGACAGGATGTTTTGGATGTTTTCGCCAGTTGTTGTTCCAAAAGGAAGTAGACGTGGTTCACAGAAGCCCTTCGGCACTTTTTGGCTCAAGCTGGCTGTCTTCGCTCTCGGGCTTGCGTGGATCGGATTCACAACTGGGGAACGATTGTGGTTAGTGAACGCACAGTCATATCCCTTCTGGTCGGCGAGTTCACCGCATATACCGGCTGGCACGGAGCCCGCGCTGTATGTGCACGATCATCTGTGCTCCGGAAATGAGCCGGTCGACGTCTTCACAAAGCCACACAGTCTTGTACTGCGCTGTGGAATCTGGGGGCCGTTTGCCAGAACGTTTGTAGTTGCCCCTCAACGCTGAGCCGCTAGATCATACAGTGATCGCAAATCGCATTCGACTTTCCATCGCTGGTGTAGGCGGGTACGGACGAACCGGGACATGATTCACACTGA
>JAFAQG010000028.1 GCA_019246575.1 Acidobacteriaceae bacterium | reverse complement strand
CAATGATAAATGCGACTGCACGAGCAGCAACTACAACGCCTTCCAGGTGCAGGCATCGAAGCGCTTTGGGGGATTCTATTCGCTGCTGGCGAACTTTTCCTGGCAGAGGGCGCTCGATTACGCGCAAGAGAGCGTACCGCTTCCGACCAACAACTACAACGCCAAACAGGATTATGGTCCGGCGGATTTTGATCGCGAGTATGGGGTCACCGTCGCGCACACGCTCGAGCTGCCGTTCGGACACGGACGGAAGTATGTCGCAACCGGCACGAAGTTCACCAACGCTGTGGTCTCAAACTGGGCATTTCGCGGCACCACGAGCTGGTACTCCGGGCTGCCCTTCTCGCCGTCGCTAAATAACAATGCGTTCTTGAATTCGGACGAGAACAGCAGGCCGCAGTTGATCGGCAATCCGTTGGCCGGATTTACGCAGAACGCGAATGAGTGGTTCAATCCGGCCGCTTACGGCATTCCTCCGCTGTACACGTTCGGAAATGCGGGAAGGAATTCGTTGCGCGGCCCCGGCTTCTTCCAGGCGGACTGGCAGCTTGCGAAGGGATTCAAATTTACCGAGCGCGTCGGTATGGAGATTCGCTGGGACGTGTTCAATGTTTTCAACACGACGAACCTCGCTTTGCCGAACACGACCATCAATGCGGGCGCGAGCGGCGGAGTCATTTCCGACATTCAAAGCGGGCCGACTTCGATGAAGCGGAACATGATGTTCGGCGCACGCATCAGCTTCTGAATGCAGTATGCACGGCCGGGGCGCACCATTGCGCTGCCGGCCTTGCTGGCAGCTTCGACGGTAATCGCAGCTGGGCAAGACCCGTCGTTTGTCTTTGAGGCGGGCAGTCCTCAGCCATACACATCCGCTTACCTGGGCAACGGCGTCATCGGCATTACAACAATGCCGCTCGGGACCGAAGCTGCGCGATGCTTTCTGGCTGGCGTCTACGATCACACAGCGGGCGATGTCCCTCGGATTGCGAGTGCTCCGGCGTGGAACGAGATCGACATCTATAACGGTTCGCATTGGCTGAATGCGGGAACCCCATGGGCGCACATTGAGCAGTACCGTCAGACGCTCGATATGTATGACGGCGTTCTGCGCACTCATTATGTCTGGGCGGAGGCCGATAAAAGGATTCGCATCGAAGCGGAGGAGTTTGTTTCGCGTGCGCGTTCGCAGATTGCGGCGGCGCGCGTGACGATTACGCCTGAATTTTCCGGACACATTCGGGTTCGCGTGCCGCTCCGGAACTGGCCGGCGGCGCGCCGATACAAGTTGGAGCAGATCCGCACGCTCGAAGGCGAAGCGAAGAGCAATCCGTGGGCGATCTGGTATCCGGGGCGGCTAAACATTCGCGCACTGGGCACGTCGGGCAAATCGGAGCCGGTATTGTCGGTCTCGGCCATTGCGCCCGGTACCCGCGTGAATGTGGGTGAAGCGATTGCGCTGAGAGCCCCTGGGAATGCGGCGCTGATGCTACACCGGGAGCCGAATCTGGCCGAGGCGGAATTTACTGAGGGGGCGCACTCGGGACAGCCGCAACAATATACGACGTTTGCGGCAGTCGTGAGTTCGCCAACAGATACTGACGCGCGCGAAAACGCGGTTCGCCTCGCTGGGGATGCGCGCAGCCGCGGTTGGGACAAGCTACTGTCCGAGAGCTCGGAAGTGTGGCACAGGTTGTGGGATGCGGACGTGATCGTCCAAGGCGATCCGAAGCTGCAGAGAACGATTCACTCGATGTTGTTCTATCTGCTCGGGAGCATGGCCAGCGATCTAAGTATCAGCACGGCTCCGATGGGCTTGAGTTCGGCCGGCTACTACGGACACATTTTCTGGGACGCAGACACGTTCATGTTTCCGGCGCTCGTGGTTTTGCACCCGGAGCTGGCGAAGCCCATGGTGCAGTTTCGGTTCCGTACGCTTGAAGCAGCGCACGAAAATGCGAGAAAGAACGGATACCAGGGTGCCATGTATCCGTGGGAAGCGGGGCCGGACGGAGCGGAAACCACGCCGCGTTTCGCGTCTCAAAACGCGAGCTCCGAGAACCATGTCAATGGAGACGTAGCCGTCGCTGCCTGGCAATACTGGCTCGCAACCGGCGATCGCGACTGGCTGCGAAACGAGTGCTGGCCCATTGTGCGCGATACGGCAGACTTCTGGGTGAGCCGGGTGAAGTATAACGCGGAGCGCCACCGATATGAGATCGGAAACGTGGTGGCGGTAAATGAATCCGAGATCGGCGTCAGCAACGATCCGTACACGAACGCGGTGGCCAAGAAGAATCTCGAAATCGCAATGAGCGCGGCGGGGGCGCTTCACGTCGAGCCGCATCCAAAGTGGCGAGACGTCGCGGAGAAGATGTATTTGCCCGCGAGCGATTCGTCGCTGTTGTGGTACCCGCTCGACGGAAAGCACGCGCCGCAGGAGACTCGCAAAGCCATCGCCGCGATGCTCGCACGCGTTGAGCAGCATCGTTCGGGCGCGATGATGGGTACGGAATTTTATCCGATATTGGCGGCAGAACTCGGCGACCGGATGGAAATCGGCAAGCTGCTAGAGCCGCTTTCACAACCGTATTTGCGCGTTCCGTTTAACGCCATTACGGAGACGCCGCGCAACGAGAACACGAACTTCATCACCGGGGCGGGAGCGTTCCTGCAGCAGTTCGTGTTCGGGTATACCGGATTGAGGCTTACGGAGAACGGGTTGGAGCGTAGGTTTGCGCCAGTGCTGCCGCCGAGTGTACGGACACTTAGGCTCAAGGACATCATTGTGCGCGGCACGCGCACGACGCTCGTGTTCAATTCGAATACCAAGTAGCGCGTTGTGCGCTATTTTTTTGCGGAGCCCGGCTCGGTTTGCTTGCGATGCATCCCGGCAACTGTCGTCTGAGGCAGGGCGGCAGCCGCGGCGACTTGGGCTTTGTTCTTGAAGGACCCGGCGATGACGCGATCCTTACCGGCCATAAGGGCTTCGAAACCCTCGCGCGCGACTTCCGCCGGATCGTCCTTCTCGCTGACGCCGACCTTTGTATCGTCCATGCCTGCGCGATGAAAGAAGTCTGTCTCAGTAGCGCCGGGCAGGAGAGCGGTGACGGTGACGCCTGTGTCTTTCAGTTCATTGCGAAGGGCTTCCGAGAACGAGTACAGGAACGCCTTCGATCCGCCGTAGACGGCCTCAAACGGAGCGGGCATGGTCCCGGCGATAGATGAAGTAAAGAGGATGCGACCGCGGCCACGCTCGACCATGTCGCGCAAAACGCGCTTGGCGAGATGAACGGCTGAAGTGATGTTGAGGTTGATGAGATTGAGCTCGTCTTCGAGACTGGTATCGCGCGCGAAATCGCCACTGACGCCCACGCCGGCATTGATGGCGACGGCCTCGACGGGCCGACCGTTTTGCTGAATTGCGCTGTACAGTTGTTCGACACCGTCGTACGCGGCCAGGTCGGCTTCGACGGCCTGTACATTCGCGCCCGTTCGCTGAAGGTCCTGAGCGGCGGTGTTGATGGCCTCGGTTCCGGAATTGACGATGAGGTCGAAGCCGTTCTGCGCGAATTGTTTCGCGAGCTCGTAGCCGATACCGCTCGAAGCGCCGGTGACAACGGCTAAAGGTTTGGTCGAGGTGTCCATAAATAATACGTCCGGAGGGTAGACGCCCTCGAACCGCGGATGATGGATGGGTAAAAGTACGGGGCGAACCGAGTTATGGCGTGGGCGGCGGGTTGTTGAGTAATCGGAAGGTCACTTCAACCTTGGCCTG
>JAFAQG010000141.1 GCA_019246575.1 Acidobacteriaceae bacterium | reverse complement strand
ATCACAGACTCCGAGCAGAATCTTGAATCGGTGGCGAAGGCTGCGCGGGACGCCGGCGCCGACCAGTTCGGCGCAAACGTTTTATTCCTCATGCCGTGTGCGCACCGCGTGTTTTTTCCGTTTCTCAGCGACCACTTTCCGGAGCATGTAGCACGATATGAAGAGAGCTTCGCTGGCGGCGCTTACCTGAAGGGCGAGTATCCGGAACGTATTCGCCAGCTTGTTGAATCCATTCGCCGGCGCGTCGGCATTCCGTCGCGCGACCTTGAAACGCTGCAGCATTTTCTGCAGCGACCGGCTGCCCAGTTATCTTTGTTCTGCTGACGCGCTCTGCTATTCTGCCCTGCGATGGACATCTCTCTTCGGTCGCGAACGGCCATCGTGACAGGAGCCGCTCGGGGAATCGGACGGGCGATCGCCGAAAAACTGGCGGCGGCCGGCGCCTCGGTGTTGCTTGCCGACGTCGATGAGCCCGTGCTGCGCGACACGCAACAAGCAATGTCGGCAGCCGGGGGCAGGGTAGAAGCAATTGCGGGCGACCTTACCCGGACTGACTTTCCCGAAGCCATCGTTCGCAAGACTCTCGAATCATTCGGGTCGCTGGACATCATTGTGAATAACGCGGGTTACACGTGGGACAACGTCATCCAAAAGACGACGGACGAGCAGTTTCAGGCCATGCTGGACATCCATGTTACGACGCCATTCCGGCTTCTTCGCGCAGCCTCGAATTGGATTCGCGAGACGGCAAAGCACGAGATCGGGGCAGGGAATCGCGTCATGCGAAAAGTCGTGAACATCACTTCTATATCGGGCCTGGACGGCAACCCTGGCCAGGCCGGTTACTCATCCGGAAAAGCCGCGGTCGTCGGCCTCACGAAGACACTCGCAAAAGAATGGGGCCGCTACAATGTCACGGTGAACGCGGTTGCCTTCGGGCTCATCGATACACGACTGATCCGGCCGATGGAAAATCCGGAGACCGCGGTTGATATCGGCGAGAGACACGTGCGAGTCGGCATGCAGGCGGAGGTGCGAGAGCAAGCGGTGCGAATGATCCCGCTCGGACGCCTAGGGACGCCCGACGATGCCGCGAATGCAGTGTTCTTTTTCTGCTCGCCGCTCTCGGATTATGTGACGGGAGAGGTGCTAGTGTGCAGCGGTGGTATCCACTTCTGATTCGCGACGCACACGGCTCTTCGCGATCTGCATCACAGCCGGGATCAGCGACACCGCAATAATTCCCAAGACGACTTTCTCGAAGTTACGACGCACAAACGGGACATCGCCGAGCAGGTAACCAGCCGTAATCATCAAAGTCACCCATCCGATTGCGCCGAAGACGTTGAACGCCAGAAACCTTGCATAGCGCATTCTTCCCACGCCCGCAATGAACGCGGCGAACGTGCGGATAATGGGCACGAACTTCGCGTATATGATCGTCTTGCCGCCATGCCGTTCGTAGAATTCATGCGTGCGGTCCAGGTATTCGCGGCGGAAGATGCGCGAGTTCTGCTTTCTAAATAACCCGTAGCCAACAGTGCTTCCCAGCACGAATCCAATGCCATCGCCCAGCATCGAGGCGAACGCGAGCATCGCAATCATGCCGGCAACGGGCAACTTTCCAGCTCCGGAGACTACGCCCACGGTGAACAGCAGCGAATCGCCCGGTAAAAAGAACCCGACCAACAGGCCACTCTCTGCAAACACGATCGCGAACAAGAAAACATATCCGATCCAGCCCGTCATTACGTCCGAAAGCAAATGGATGAGCTTGTCGGGATCGGTGAGGCTATGAAGGAACTCGAGAAATTGTGCTAGCAATAGCGTCCTCTAGGACTGATATGAGCCAATGAGTCGATTGAGCGCGTCCTGGTTCATCTTGATCTTGCCTCGCCGCTTGAGCTCCGCAACGATGCTGTCGCGAAATAGAGGTCCCTGAATGCTCTCCTTCTGGGTAGTGAGACTTTGAACAACACTGTCCTTGTTCTTTTCGAACTGGCTCATGTCGGCCGGAATCTTCTGCGCCACTTTGCAGACGAATTGGCCCGATTGCGCGCTTATCGGTTCGACGATATCTCCCACGTTTGCCTTGAATGCACTTTCGAGCAGGGCGCCCGAGCCGATTCCTTCCGCCGCGCCGTCGATCGTAAACGGAGGCGCAGTCTTGACCGGTAGACCATAGGGTTTAGCGATAGTTTCGAGGCTCTCGCCCTTGCGCGCACGATCGGCTGCCTGCTTCGCAGCCTCTTCCGCCAAGCGTGCCGATTCTGCTGCCACGTATTTCTGTTCCACATCCGACTGCACTTCGGCGTATTCGGCATTGTGGGCGGGCGAGACATTCTGGACAACGGCAAACGCCGCCTTCCCCTCTTTTTCCAGATTGATGACGTCGGTAACGGCGCCCTTCGATGTTGAGAAGACTGCGTTCATTACCTCCGGCGAGTTCGCGTCCGGCAGCGCCCCGTTGCTCGTCAGGCCGTCCACTCTGGCCACCCTCAGACCGTATTTTTTCGCGATTGCCTCTGCCTGGCTGGGATTCTTAGCAATCTCGTCGCGCGCTTTGTCGACGGCATCCTTCAGATTCTCTGTCGCAATCTGCTTCTGCAAATCCGCCTGAATCTGCGGCTTTACTTCGTCGAACGTCTGTGTGTGAGCCGTCTGCTTATCTTCGACTTGAACGATGTGATAACCGTACTCAGTCTCGATAACGCCGCTGAGTTCGCCGGGCTTGAGCGAGAACGCCGTGTCTTCGAAATTTTTAACCATCTGGCCGCGAGTAACCCAGCCCAGTTCGCCGC
>JAFAQG010000125.1 GCA_019246575.1 Acidobacteriaceae bacterium | reverse complement strand
ATTCCATCGACCCCGAACCGCGCATCAGAAAGCCTTGTGGCGGTAACGGGAACGGCGGCGATTGTCACGGACAACACTCCAAACGAAACGGCCGCCGCGCCGCAAACAATCCGCATCATCGATTTCAGACCCGCAACGGCAGAAGGTCGCCCGAGAATTCCGGGGCGTTACGGCACTGAGCAGGGATGACCGCCGCAGCCTCATTTTCTTAGCCAATCCTGAGGGCATCTGGATCCTTCATCAAAGTTTTGCGGAAGATCCACGAGCACAGAAGGAGTTCGAGCACCGTTTGTTGTCTGACCGCTGAGAAGTATTGATCGCAAAACGAGGCCGAATAATTGGGCATAAACATTGCGCAGCGACTTAGACGCGGGAGGGGTATTATGTTGGCATCCTCTGGCGCGTGACTGTGCTTTTGGTTCTGCCGGCGCAACTCGACTTCACCGCCATACGCATCGTTGTAAGTAAGCGTCACAGGCGGCGCGGCGCGGCAACAGACAGACCGTAACCATAGTAGAATCGAGGAGTGCGCATCACGGGCGGTTAGCTCAGCCGGTTAGAGCGCCTGCCTTACAAGCAGGAGGTCCGCAGTTCGATCCTGTGACCGCCCACCATTTGAGTCAATAGTTTACACGCAATAGGCACTAAAACGGCCCACCCATTTACCCACCCGGATCGAGTTGCCCGGTGAGTCGAAGGTACGTATACTGCAGGCATGCCGGAACCCCCAAGCCTCGTTTTCAATTCCGAGCGACTCCACACTCACGATTCAACTCCTCTCGGCGACCCGGTGGACTTCGACGTCAAAGGTCTGGGCCGCCGATTACCTCGGCGCGAAGCGCCCGAGGGCTGGATCAAGAAGGTCGAACGGTGCCGGCAGGGCAGAGTATGGATCGGGTTCTTTCATGTCTGGATGACCGACGTGAACGGGCGACGCGTTCGCCAGAAAAAGGAGAAGACGCTCGGACCGGCATCGATGCCCAAACACGAGGCGCAAAAAAAGCTGGCCAAGTACATCGAGGAATACACCGGTCGCATCCGCAAACAAGGCAACGCCATCACGACTTTTGCGGATCTGTGGAACGCCTACTGCGCCGTCAGATCGGGTCAATGGGCAAAGAAGACGAAGGAAGATCTTCAGTACCTTTTTGCCAAACACGTTATTCCGGTCGTCGGAAGCCAACCGCCAGGCGAAGTCACGCCGACATCGCTGCAGTTGCTCCTTAACAAGATGGCGGAAGACGGATACCGGAAGTCGACGGTCGAAAAGGTTCGCACGCACACGAAAGCCTGCTTCGATTACGCCATGGATGAAGATCTGATCGAGAAGAACCCCGCGCGGAAGCTTCTCATGCCGAACATCAGGAAGAAATCCTGCGAACGCTTTCTGAGCGTTGACGAGCTTCGCGCCTTGCTGTCCCAGGCGGCGCCGCGCGAACATCTTGTATTGCGAATTCTTGCTGTCTGCGGGCTGCGGCCGGCCGAGGCGCTGGTCTTGCGGATCGAAGATTTCGCGGGCGGGCAGTTGCGAATCGACGAAGCTCTGAAGGAGCGCGAGCGCGGCGAGGACCGCATCGGCACAACAAAAACCGCGGAGAGCGACAACTATGTTCCTGTACCGCCTGACCTGGAACGCGAGATCGCGTCGTGGATCGCAGGACATCCCGATCGCAACAATCCCCGCGCGTTCCTGTTTCCAAATTCAACTGGCGGCGCGTACCGCGTCGGCAACTATCTGAAGCGGCATTTGAAAACGCTGGCCGAGAAGGTTGGAATCCAGGACCTGACGCATCAGGCATTCCGGCGCACGTCGTCCACTCTGATGCAGAACCACGCGAACGTCAAGGACATGCAGCGCCATCTCCGGCATACGAACCCGAACACCACGCTGCGGCATTACACGAAGTTCATCCCCGAAAGCTTACGTGCGGCTGTCGCCGCTCTCGACGCACAAATCACGGGTGACCCCACCGACTCCGAATGAGCGCCGGGCAAAGGGGGCTTATGGACCGCGCTTGCTAAACAAGTGTAGTGAATGAATGAAAGACCCTTTCCTCGGAAAGCTGACCTGTCCAACATCACGCGCTGTTGCGCTGCGCCTGCGACTGTAACGGCGGCGCGGTTCTGCCGGACGTGTCTTCAGGAGCGTCTATCGGACTAATTTTGGCACGACCTCCGGAATACGGTAAGTAAATTGGCTGACCGTGATCGAAATGCGAGGGTGAGCATGCAGCGAGTGAATGGAATCGAACAGAGTGGCGTTCTGCCGACGGGGGCACTTGAGAGCCGCCCTATACGGCAGCTCGTCAGAGCGAACGATGTGGCCAGGAAACTGGGAGTTAGCATTTCCTGGGTCATCCAGCATGCCTCAGGCAAACGCAGGCCTTACCTCCCTGCCGTGAAGATGGGGCCTGGAAGAGGTCCGCTGAGATTTGATCCTTCTGATGTTGAGAAGTTTATCGATGAATGTCGCCGTATCGCATTACAGCGTGCGGGAGTCACCGCGAGGTGAGCCGTCGCGTTTTACGCGAAATCGCTCGCTTGCTCAAAAACTTAGCAAGAAAAAGCCGCGAATCGTTTGCAACTGCGCTCCCGCATCGAAGCGCTCCCCCGGAAAGAAGCTGGTCGGGAGCAGCGTCTGAAGAAATTCGTCCGCAGTACAAAAGCGG
>JAFAQG010000124.1 GCA_019246575.1 Acidobacteriaceae bacterium | reverse complement strand
AATAAACTCGGATCGCACATGGGGCGCACGATTCATTACCACGGGTTCCTGCCCCGCGAGGAAGTGCTCGAAATCCTATATTCTGCGCCCGTCGCGTTCTTCCCGTCCTTTTCCGAAGCATTCGCGCTCGCCCCTATGGAAGCGATGGCGCGCGCGTGCGCAACCATTTACACGACCCTTGCGAGCGGCCCGGAGCTCGTCGAAGATGGCCGGACCGGCTTGCTGGTCGATCCAAGTCATCCCGAGCGGCTTACAGCGGCAATCATTCGCTTGCTTCAGGACCCGTCGCTCACCGAAAGTCTGGCCACGGAAGGGCGGCGTCATATAGCCGCGAATTTTTCGCTTGCCTCCCTGGCCGCAAAGAACGAGGAGTTCTATCGGAATTGTGTCGCGAAATTCGACAGCTGCAGTCGAGGTGTCGATCGCGGAGGCGAGGTTCTCTATGCCAGTCACCTGTGTTGACGTCCCCGATCTCGGCGTCACAACGTTAGGAATTCCGGGCTGGACGATTCCAAGGCGCGGAGCGGCGTGTCTCGCGGATTGCTGCCTCATCATTCCGACCTACAAGCGCCCCCGAGAGGCAACGGCGTTGCTCAAGATGCTGGCGGACCGGGCAGATGCGCCGGGCGAGATTATCATCGCGGACGGATACCCGCGCTCCGGTCTGGATGGGCAGCTTCGGGATTGGGCAGCGGCGCGAACGCTGCCTTTCGATTTGATCTATGTTCGATGTCCCGCAGGCCTCACCCGGCAACGCAATATCGGCATTGACATCAGCAGCCGGCCGTACGTTTTTTTTCTGGACGACGACTCGGTCCCGCTCGAAGACTATTTTCGACAGATGCGGGAAGTGTTTGTAAACGATGTAGCGCGCCGCATAGGAGCGGTAGGTGGCTGCGTAGTGGACGGCATGGACCGGCCGCTCTCACGGAAATGGCGGCTGCGGCTCGGGCTCAGGCTGATACCTCGCGTCGAACCAGGCATCTATGCCTCGTGCGGGACGTCTACGCCACGCGCGTTGGCGAAGCGCTTTCGCGGGCTGCGTCGGGTGGATGTCTTACCGGGCTGTGCGTTCGCATTCCGGCGGGAAGTCCTCGAACGGCACCGCTTCTCGTCTTTCTTTGCAGGGTACTCACAGGGAGAAGATCTCGAGATGTCGCTCCGCGTCGGCTGCGAGTGGGAAATCGTGTGCTGCGGGGACGCAGAGATGTTGCACGAGGTCGCTCCCGGGGGACGCCCTCCATCTTTTACAAAAGGACGAATGGAGGTCCGGAATCGATTTTTTATCTGGAAGCGGCATCGGCCCCGTACGCTAGTCATTGATCGCTTCCGGTTCTGGTCGGATATCGCGCTGCTCGTTGCATTCGATGCTTGTCATTTTTTATTACGACCGTGGCGGCCGGCAAGTCTCGCGCATGCGGCGGGGATTCTGTACGGCGTTCTCGGGTGCGTATTTGCGCCTCCGCGGCACACAGAGCCGCGCGCCCGAAGAGAGTACCATCTCGATCTTGAGGCGGCGGCAGCGCGATAACACGTACGGCTGAGATCGGAGAACGACATGGTACGTAAAGAGGCCTGCATTACAGTTGCGGAAACACTCCTGTGCGTCGGGCCTGCCATGACACTGCTCTATGTGGGAAAGCCCGGTGCCGGCGCCGCCGCGCTCTACAGCTCAGGGGCGCTAATGTTGGCAATACACCTTCTACTTGGACAAGCGCGTCGGTATACAAGTCTCGCGGTCAGCCTGATTCCGCCGGTACTCCTGGTCAGGAACCAGTTCTTATACAGCGGTGTGGTGCTTGCCTTCGCCCTAGGCTTGTTGCTGTGGGCGGCAGTGCGACCAAGGGAAGTCAACCGGCTTCTCGCTAGCCCGGTACGCGTCGCCTTGATCTTCGGATGCTTTCTGTACTGGGCTTTTTCATGGTGCCGCACGGGCGTCTATTCTTCGAACCTGCATGCGGTTGAGTTTGCGTTGGTGGCAAGTTCGGTTTTTCTGCTGGGAAGCTTTCGCAGTTCGCTGGCCGCAGGGCTGCTCGGTATGGCGGTTGCCCTCGTTTGCGAAGGCGTTGGGGTTTTTCCCTATGGCGAACGGCTAGGCCTCGCCTCCATTGATTCGATTTCTCTCGGAAATCCGATTTCGTTTGGGCTTGCGGCCGGACTGATTTTCCTCCTTGCGACGGCGGAGGGGGGGCGGTGGCTTGGACTGGATGGCCGTCCTCTGCTTCGATTGGTCGTGAGCCTGGTCGCTGCCGGATTCCTTGTACTTTCAACATCACGTGGGAGCTGGTTGACGACGTTGGCAGGCGTCGGAGTGAGCCTCTGCTTTGCAAACACGTATCGGCGGCATACGTCGTGGATTATTCTACTCGTGCCCTTGACTGCAATTGGTCTTGCCCTCTCGACGGGTCGCGGCACATCGGTCAGAAAGTTTTACGAGAAGGTGGTCTCGCCGGACAGAACTCTGACCCAGAAGACAACCGGGCGCTTCACGCAATGGGAGCAGGCGCCAGAGGCTATTCTGAGCTCGCCCGTTTGGGGCCATGGGCCCGGCAGCGGGACGGAGATTTATCGGCAGCTCAGCGGGAAAAGGCTCGCTTGGCACTCGATGTACTTGCAGTTGCTTGTAGAAACCGGCGGTATGGGGTTTTTGATCTTTGCCACGATTCTTGCCGGTATCGCAGCAGGCGCTGCACAGTACCGCCGTAGAACAGGGGAGATCGTACCCCTGATGGCTTTCGTCTGCTATTTAGTAGTCGGATTGTCGGTGGCAGCTCTCGACGCGATGTCGGCCGTGTATCTCGGCTTAGCGCTCATGGGCAGCAATTATTGCGGATTCTGGCGTGTGTACCGGCAACCTTCCGCACCCGGGGCACTCGCGAGAACTTTACCGATCGCAACCGGGCACGTCACATGCGGCTATTGATCGTTTCATCGACGATCCATTATCGCTCGAAGGGCGCGCTGTACGCCTATGCGGGATATGCGCGCGAGATCGAGATGTGGGCCGAGCTGTTCAGCGACGTCACTATCGCTGCTCCTTTGCGCACGGAACCGCCGCCCGGCGACTGTGTGCCGTTCAGACGAAAGAATATCGGCATCCTTCCGCAGAAAGAAGTGGGCGGGAACAGTTGGGTTTCTAAGTTAAAGCTGCTGGCAAGCACTCCAGGCCTGTTGTACGATTTGAGCCGCGCGATGCGTGAGCACGACGCTGTGCACGTGCGTTGCCCGGGAAATCTCGGCCTCTTGGGTGCTCTTGTTGCCCCGCTACTTTCGAAGCGCATCGTGGCCAAATACGCGGGCCAATGGAACGGGTATCCGCGTGAACCTCTTACGTATCGGCTGCAACGCAGGATTCTTGCTTCGGGGTACTGGCGCGGCCCCGTTACGGTATACGGCAATCAGGGCCTGCGAGCACCCCATGTGATTCCATTCTTTACGTCGATTATGACGGAGCGGCAAGTGAATCGGGCGTTCCGTGCCGCCCAGCGCAAGCAGCAGAGCCCCCCACTGAAGATTCTGTTCGTCGGGAGGCTATCGGCCGCCAAGAACATTGACATTCTGCTGGAAGCCTTGGCGTGTCTCAAGAAAGAACAAGACGAGTTTTTCTGTTCGATCGTCGGCGAAGGACCCGAGCGGGGGCGGTTGGAGAATCTGGCGCGCAGTCTCCGAATAGCGGAGCGCGTTCTGTTCGCCGGCGGACTGCCTTACCCAGAGGTACTCGAGCACATGGAGAAGTCCGACATTCTGGTGCTCGCCTCGGAAACGGAAGGCTGGCCCAAGGCGATCGTCGAAGCAATGACACACGGACTCGTGTGCGTTGGCTCCGATTGCGGCATAGTGCCTGAGATTCTGGCCGGAGGACGAGGGGTGATTGTCCCCGTTCGCGATGTCGACCGATTAGCGACTGCTCTGCGCGACTTGCTGCGACGTCCCGAAGTGCTTTCACAGATGGGTCGAGCAGCAGCAGAGTGGGGCCGCTGTTACTCACTCGACCGTCTCCGCCAAGCGCTGGGCGAACTGCTGAAGGACAAGTGGGGTTTGCCGTCGGGCTCGTTAGCAGTCGAGCTTCGGACGGAATCGAGTGGAGTGCTCGCGTGACGCGGGCCCGAGTGATGCACGTTCTGGACTCGCTCGCGGTGGGAGGCGCCGAACAGGTAGCAGTGAATCTCGTCAACGCTCTGCCCCAACGGCGGTACGTTCCCTACTTGTGCACGACCCGGCAAGGAGGTCCGTTACTCGCGAAAGTGGGTCTGCATGTCTCGTATGTTGAACTCAACCGGCGAGCCAAGCTCGATCCCGGACCCCTGCTCCGTTTGGCGCGTTTTGTGCACGAGCAAGACATCCGCATCTTACACGCGCACGGAACCTCCTTGTTCGTTGCCGGTCTCGCGTGTTGCGGGCGGGCTCGAACCAAGCTCGTCTGGCATATTCACTCGGGAGAATGGGCGGCCAGCCCGCGAGTCTCACTGTATTACCGGACAGCGGCGAGGAAAGCCGCTGCTGTGATTGCGGTCAACAGAGACTTGTGCCGGTGGGCTACGAGCTGTATTGGCATAGCGCCGGACCGCGTGCATTACCTGAGAAATTTTCCCGTTTCGCAGGGGGCCCAGCCCGTTTCGGAACTACCGGGCGAACCAGGTTTTCGCGTCATATGTGTAGCCAATCTCCGCCCCGAAAAGGACCATGCGACCCTCATGCGCGCTTTCGCTCTGGTGGTGGAAAAAATTCCCCGGGCGCACCTGCTCTTAATCGGCTCCCGATCCAATCGAGCGTATTGCGAAGAGATCGATGCGCTCGTCAGACATCTCAAACTCGGAAGCGCGGTATCTTTCCTCGGTTCTCGAAGCGACGTTCCGGCGCTGCTCGGGGCCTGCGATGTTGGCGTACTCAGCTCCCGCAGCGAGGGTTTACCGCTCGCGCTGCTCGAGTATGGAAGCGCCGGGCTGGCATGCGTAGTCACTCGCACCGGCCAGTGCTCGGAAGTGGTCGCAAACGGCAGCGCGGGCATTCTAGTGGAACCACGGACACCCGCGGCGCTGGCCGGCGCCCTTGTGGGCTTACTCGAGTCGCCTTCGATGCGCCGATCTGTCGCCGCCGCGTTCCGCAGCCATGTTGAGCAGAATTACAGTTGCCGCACAACGGTTGATCACTTGTGCCGGATCTATGACGGGTTACTCGCGCCGGCTGATGAGACTGTCGTTCCATCTGTCGCGAGCAGAGCAATCTGAGATCGCCATCGAAATGTTACCGAAACGCCTGTCGTATGTCGTCTCGGCCGCCATCTTGCTAGCGGGCGCACTCGACATCGCAACTCCTGCTCGAAGCACGCCCGCGGCCCGCAATTACTATGTTGCCCCGTATGGGTGCCCTACGGGCGACGGCAGTATGAAGAGACCCTGGGATTTGAGATCGACGCTCGAAGGCAAACAGCGTGTGATGGCCGGCGATCGCATCTGGTTGCGCGGCGGCACGTATGGGGATGGCCGTACGAAGTTCACCAGCACGGTTCACGGTACCGCGGACAAGCCTATTATCGTGCGCGGCATGCACGGCGAGCGAGCGACGATCAATGGCGGTCTCGATATTTACGGAGCATACACCTGGTACTGGGATTTCGAGGTGACGAACTTAATCGGCGATCGGTCCGAAACAGGCAACGCACCAGAAGGAATCGATACGTACGAGGGAAGCGAAGGCACCAAGTTCATCGACCTTGTCGTTCATGATACGAGTCAGGGGTTCGGATTCTGGCAACCCGCCATCAATGGCGAGATCTACGGATGCCTAATCTACTACAACGGCTATCAGGGACCCGATCGCGGACACGGGCACGGAATTTACACTCAAAATCTTATTGGAACGAAGGAAATCCTGGACAACATCATCTTCGCCCAGTTTGGACTCGGAATTCAGGCCTACGGATCCGGCAAGGCTCATGTGTCCGGATACCGAGTCGCTGGGAACGTTTTGTTCAATAACGGGATTCTGTCGATCGGCGGGCATCGCGTCGATAACATCCTGTTTGCAGGCGGCGACCGCCTGTCGCGGATTGCCGTGAACAATAACTTCACCTATGCCTCTCCTGGAGAGAACAGCGGATACTCGCGTCTGGGCTGGGTTTTCGGCACCTCGGAAAACGAAGATGTCTCGGCGACAAACAACTACTGGATGGGCGGAGAGAGCGGGCTCGAGGTCTGGAAATGGCGGAGCGTAACGTTCACAGGAAACTCGGTTTACTCGCCGGCGGGTCTCGTCATGCTTCTCGACGCTGCGGACCCTCGCGCGCTCAAGCAGTATCGTTGGGACGCAAATCATTACTACGGGTCGGGATCGTTCCGGCTTAGCGATGGCGGAAATCGCGATTTCAATTCCTGGAAGCGGAATACCGGCTTGGATACGAACAGTACGTTTGCATCAGGCCGCCCCCAAGGCGTGCAGATGTTCGTGCGGCGCAACAAATATGAAGCCGGCCGAGCGAATGTCGTTGTTTACAACTGGGATCGCAAAGAGACGGTACCGGTGGATTTGAGAGGAATCCTCGCGTCCGGTCAGCGCTTCGAAATTCGCGACGCCCAGAACTTCTACGGACGGCCCGTCGTTTCCGGCATCTACACGGAAAAGCCAGTGGAACTCCCGATGACGAACGATGCAGTTGCTCTGCCCATCGGGCGAGTGCCTACAAGACCGGTTCACACGAGCCCGGAGTTTGCTGTCTTTGTGGTGCTTCCGCAGTGAGAGGGAATTCGAAATGCGCCGGTGCGTGTCAGTGGCCGTCGAATCTCGCTGCTGCCGATCGACAGGAGCAAACGTGCGCACCTGAGTGTCCCACTCCCAACCCCAAATTCTGAATGAATTCCCCGTCTGTATTGATCGTTGGTAACTTCCTGTCGAAGGTTGTCGGGAACCGTGGACAATGCGAGGAGCTCGCGACCCGGCTTCGCGAGCGGGGAACATCGATCGTTACAACTTCAGCCCGCAAGAACCGAGCCGTGCGGATGCTCGATATGGTGAGCACCTGTTGGGCAGAACGTCGACGGTATGATGTGGCGCAGGTGGACGTCTTTAGTGGGCCTTCGTTCCTGTGGGCGGAGGCGGTCTGCTCGACACTACAGGGCTGCGGCAAACCATATGTATTGGCGCTACGGGGCGGGGGTCTTCCTGCGTTCGCGCGCCGCGCAACGGGGCGAGTCCGACGCCTGCTCGAATCCGCGGATCTGGTCACCGCACCTTCCCGCTACCTGCAATCGGAGCTGAGCGGCATCTGTCGGCACATTGAGATCGTACCGAATGGGCTCGATATCACCGCGTATGAATACCGCCCCCGACCGGTAGTGACCCCGAAGCTTGTCTGGTTGCGGGCTTTCCATAGAATTTATAATCCGTCTCTGGCGGTGCAAGTAGCCGCAGAACTGCGCGCCTCCTATCCGGAGACCGAACTTGTGATGGCTGGCCCCGACAAGGGGGATGGCAGCCTCGAACGTACGAAGGCGCTTGTCGCGGCGCTTGGACTTACCTCGGCCGTCTCCTTCATCGGGCGAGTTCCGAAACCGGAGATCTCGACCGTCATCAATCGAGGCGATATCTTCCTCAACACGGCGGACATCGACAATACGCCGGTGACCGTACTGGAAGCAATGGCGTGCGGCGCGTGTGTGGTGAGCACGGACGTAGGCGGGATGCCGTACCTGCTGGATCATGGACGGAATGCTCTCGTTGTTCCCCCAAACGATCCGGTCGCGATGGGTAGAGCTGTTCGCCGGATTTTGGAAGACGGCACGTTGAGCGCAGCGCTTTCACAAGGTGCACGCCACGCGGTCGAACAGATGGATTGGAATTGCATCCTGCCCAAATGGGAGCGGGTCTTTTCAGCCCTAGCCTGTGAGCGGTTTCGAGGTCAGGAATTCGCCGGGCCCCGGACACCGATTTCCTAATTCCAGGCGACCGACTTTCATCCATGCAAACTGTATCGATTGTTGTCCCGTGCCGAAACGAAGCCAGACATCTGGCCCCGTTTTTGGATTGCGTCCTCAGTCAGAAGCTTCCATCCGACACCGAATTGGAGGTGCTGGTAGCGGAGGGCTGCAGTACGGATGCGAGCCGGGACATTCTATCCCAGTTTGCCGTTCGCCACCCTTCGGTTCTGATATTGGACAATCCTGAGGGGATCGTTTCGACGGGCTTAAACCGGGCCATTAGAGCGGCGCGAGGCGATGTCATCGTCCGTATGGACGTGCATGCCCGTTACGCGGACGATTACGTCGCGCAATGCCTCAGCGTTCTGGCCGAATCCGGGGCCGATAACGTCGGCGGTCCCGCCCGTACGCGCGCGAATGGCTACTTCCAATCGGCGATCGCCGGGGCGTATCATTCACCTTTTGCCTGCGGAGGGGCGCGGTTCCACAACGTCGAGTTCGAAGGATACGTCGATACTGTGACGTTTGGATGCTGGCACAAGGAAATTTTCGGAAGAATTGGCCACTTCGACGAGAGCCTGGTTCGAAATCAAGATGACGAGTTCAATCTGCGTTTACGCCGCGCCGGCGGGCGCATCTATCAGTCTCCTCGTATCCGGTGCTGGTATGAGCCACGGTCGTCATTGGCGACTCTGTTCCGGCAATACTGGCAATACGGG
>JAFAQG010000123.1 GCA_019246575.1 Acidobacteriaceae bacterium | reverse complement strand
CCCAGCCCTCGTTTGCATCAACAATCAATTCGCATTGCCGCGCTGCGTCGCGCACGGCGGCAATGCGTGCGGGATCGCCGGGGGCACCGAGCTTCACTTTGAGCAACCTCCGATCGGCCGCTTTGGCCGCGGCTTGTGCCATGTCCTCGGGCGCGGCCAGCGAGATTGTATAGGCGGTGATCAGCGATTTTGGTGCGCTCTCGCCAAGAAGCTGGTGCACTGGCCGCCCCGCCCGCTTGGCGGCGAGGTCCCAGAATGCGCAGTCGAGCGCGTTACGCGCTGCCCCAGGGCCCATAGCATCCTGCAGGGCCTCCCGGTCGAGCCCGCGGGAAATCTCTCCTGCCATACTCGTAATTGTCTCCATGACACTTGCGACCGTCTCACCATAGCGGGCGTAGGGGACACATTCCCCCCGCCCTCGAAAGCTGCCGTCATTGAGTTCAGCGACGAGCACGACCGCCTCGGTCTTGGCTCCGCGGCTGATCGCAAACGAGCCCGCAATGGGCCAGCGCTCAACGCGCACCGACAAAGAGGGGGGAGGGTGATTCATCGCAGAGTTTGCTATCAGGGTTTGCGGCGGGCAGCGCCCGGAGACTTTCGTTCATGTCGCGGATCACGATTGTCATACTTGGCATATTGCTCGCGCTCGGCGCGTCACGCGCGAGCGCACAAACCGCCGAGAACGACAATTCCGCGGTCTATCTCTACGGCGGCGCCGATCGCGGAGAAAGGCTGATCGCAAGGGCGCGCGAGGAAGGCTCGCTGACGCTGTATACGTCGATGGCGCCAACCGAATCGGGACTGCTCGCACAGACGTTCCAGCAGAGATACGGAGTGAAGGTTGCGCTCTGGCGTGCCTTGAGCGAAAGCGTGCTCCAGCGCACGCTGACGGAAGCGCGAGGGCGCCGACGCTCCGTCGACGTCATTGAAACGAATGCAACCGAAGTCGAGGCGCTCGCGCGCGAGCGCCTGGTTGCACAGTTCGACAGTCCATACTTGGCCGATCTGCCCGATTGGGCAATCCCGTCCCATCGGCGCTGGTTCAGCGATCGTGCCACCCTGTGGGTCACCGGTTACAACACGACCAAGCTCAAACGCGAAGAGTTGCCACAAACGCTTACGGGTTTCCTGGATTCGCGTTGGAAGGGAGACCTTGCGCTTGAAGCGGCCGATTTCGACTGGATGCATAGCGTGGTCGCGGTCATGGGCGAGGAGCGCGGCCTCAACTTTTTCCGCAAACTCTCCGAGTTTAAACCACAGATGCGCAAGGGCCACGTTCTCCTGGCGCAACTCGTGGCAGCAGGTGAACTCACCGTGTCTCCAACCATCTACAGCAGCAATGTTACCTCGATCCAGAGCAAGGGGGGCCCGATCGATTTTGTGATTGTGGAGCCTTTGATTGGCCGTCCGCAGGCGCTGGCGCTTGCTGCAAGCGCGCCGCATCCTCATGCCGCGCTGTTATTTGCTGATTTCGTCTTCTCGCCTGAAGGAATGAAATTGCTCAATGACATGGGCCGCACTCCTTCGAGCAGAACACAGCAAACGCTCCTCAATGGCCGCAAATATTTCATGGTCGGTCCGATGCAGTCGGCAGACAGCGCACAGCGCTGGGAGAAGCTGTGGAATGAGCTGTTTTTGAAGTAGGATTACGGAGGACAGACGATGGAAGACAGACGAGGGACGACAGACGACCCCGTCCGGTGGTCTGTCGTTTGTCGTTTCCTAGTCGAACCGCCCGGCGGCGTGGGCGAGCAAAGTGTAGACTTTGCCAGTCTCGGACGTGAGATAGGTCCGCGCCACGACCTGTCCGCGGTCATCGCGTGACACCTCCTCGAGTAGCCGCTCGAACTCGCTGATATAGCGGTCGACCGTTCGCATGAAATCCCGGTCAGTGCGGTACTTCCTGCGGATCTCCTCGAACGCCTTCTGGCCCTGATTGGTGTAGAGTTTGCGCGAGAACACATTGCGCTCGCCGCGATTGTAGCGATCCCAAAGCTCGGCGGCGGCTTCGTGATCGATCAAGCGTGCGATATCGACCGCCAGCGAGTCGAGGGAATCGATTGTTTTTCGGTCGCCGGCGCCGCGCTCGGCGCGTGCAGCTTCGGGTGCGTTTTCCCGCGGCGGTGGTTCCTGTACGGGTGCATCCGCCTCCTGGGAAGCGCGTGTGAGCAGTTCTGAGAGCCAGCCCGTGCGGCCTCCGGCCGCACCTTGACCGGGGCTGAGTGAGGGTGC
>JAFAQG010000116.1 GCA_019246575.1 Acidobacteriaceae bacterium | reverse complement strand
TTTTTGTTCAGCAACTTTGCCGGGACTTACGAATCGTCCTGTGAGTACTTACCTGGCGTAAGAAGGGCGAAAGGTACACGTTAGAAAGAAATTTCTTAAAAGAGGTATTGCAAACCAGTAAGTTGCGTGCCACTATCGTGTCAAGTGGTCTGAAAGGGCCAGAAGTGGTCAAAAGTGGCGGAGGAGAGCGATCAGTCGAATGCGGAAGCGGCGGCCGAGGCTCCACGTGGGTTCGTAAGCGCGCGCGTCGATGAAAAAGGCCGGCTGAAATTGCCGGCCCAGATCGTGCAGTACCTGGATCGATGGGGCGAGCGGAAGGTGTTCGTCACAACGCTGAATGGCTCTACTGCTCGAATATACCCGATTTCGGTGTGGAGGGAAACCGAGCGGTCGCTAGAGGAAGCCGGGGAGGATAACGAGGCCAGGGAAGACGTCGCGTTCATCGCGTATCACTTCGGCGCGGACGATGAGATCGACAGCCAGGGCCGGGTGTTGATGCCGACCGAGTTGCGGCGGGCCTTGAAGCTCGAAAACGAGCAGGTTTTTTTGCGGTGCTTCAAGCAGCGGATCGATGTCCTGGGCCGCGAGGTGTACCAGCAGCGGCTGACAAAGGCGATGGAAGGCATCGCCGACAAACTGCAAGGGCTAGAGAAGAAAGGATTGCGATAAACGCCGATGTATGGACGCCGGCGCGGTGGCGAGCGGATGGTGGCACTATCCCGTCTTGCTTGCGGAATCGATCGAGTATCTCGCGATCCGGCCCGACGGCATTTACGTCGACATGACGGCAGGTTTGGGCGGTCACACGGCAGCGATTGCGGAACGGCTGGACAGCGGGTTCGTGATTGCGTGTGACCGTGACTCAGAATCGCTGGAATTAGCGCGGACGAATACGGCGCAGTGGGAAGAGCGGATCCGGTTTTTTCACGGGTCCTTTTCGAAGCTGCCGGAGGCGCTCGCCGAGAACGGCGTAGCGGAAGTGGATGGCGTGCTCGCGGACCTGGGAGTCAGCCGGTACCAATTGAGCAGCGGCGAACGCGGGTTTTCGCTTATGGAGGACGGGCCTCTGGACATGCGGATGGATCGCAGCCAGAGTCTAACCGCGGCGGATCTTGTGAATGAGTTACCCGAAACGGAGCTCGCCGATTTGATTTATCAGCTCGGCGAAGAAAGGAGGTCGCGAAGAATCTCCAGAGCAATCGTTCGCGCGCGGCCCATTCGGACGACCGGCCGGTTGGCGCAGGTGATCGAAGGGGCTGTGCCGCGAACGGGGAGACTTCATCCTGGGACGCAAACATTCATGGCGTTGCGGCTGAAGGTAAATGGCGAGCTGGAGGAGCTGGATTGGTTACTGCGGATTGCGCCGGGCCGGTTGCGCCCGGGCGGGCGGTTCGTGGTCCTGACATTCATGTCGGCGGAAGACCGAAAGGTCAAGCAAGCGTTTCAGGTACTCGCGCGAACGGGCGAGATGAAAATTTTGACAAAGCACGTCGTGAAGCCAGGCGAGAGAGAAGTTGCGGAGAATGCAGCGTCGCGGAGCGCGAAGCTTAGGGCGGCGGAAAAGAAGTAAGAAGCAGGAAGCAAGACGCAGGAAGTAAAGAAGAAAAGGATAAGGAATGGCGTCGTTAGCAACGTTCGTGAATCGTTTTGTAGGCGTGAGAGCGCTGGATGAGGCGCCTGCGGCGGAGTGGACGCGGACCGAGGCTCCGCGATTGCGTCCGATTGCGAACGAAGATGTGTACCTATTTGTGAAGCGCATCGACAACAGCGGGGTTATGAAGGCCGCGGACCCGCTTGCGAAGCGCGCTCGGAGTCAATCCGTCGCGACCGGCTTTGTGGCTGCGATGCTGGTGATTGCGGGACTGATTCCGGCGGCCTACAACATTATGGCGGGTTTCACGGTGCACAGCCTGGAACAGGAGCAAACAAATCTGAAGCAGGAAACCGCGGTGCTCGATTTGCAAGAAGCGGAACTGCTGAGCCCGTCGCATTTGGAGCATCTTGCGAAGAGCTTGAGCCTGGTTGAGCCGGCGCCCGAGGCCGTGCTGTATCTGGACGGGAAGGCGAACAGCAGCCAGGCTCGGATCACGCTGCCGATCGCGGGCATACAGGCGGCGGCGAGGTAAGCCCGTCAATTCGGGGTCGCGGAAAATCGATGATCCCGGCACTTGATCCCGAGCTCCGAATCGCGACGGGCGCATTGCAAGGTCGTTGATATGAGATGGAGAAGCCGCGAGATCCTGCGTTAAGCAAATCGATAGAGCGTCTGCTCATTGTAGGGCTCATCCTTAGCGGATGGGCCCTGATTGTTCTTTTCCGGCTCTTTCAGCTGCAGATTTTGGCACACGACAGGTATTCGAAGTTTGCCGCGGGCCAGCAGGAGCGGTTAGAGCCGCTGGATGCTCCCCGAGGAGCGATTCTCGACCGGAACGGAAATTACCTTGCGATCAGCTCGCCTTCGCGATTCGTCGTGGTAGACCCGGAACGAATTCCAGACAAGGCGACGGCGGCGGCCTTGCTTGCGCGGGTGCTCGAAGTGGATGCACAGAAACTGCAGGCCGATTTGGAAACGGCAGCCGCATCCCGGTATCGTCGTGGCTACCTGGTTGTCGACCCGCACGTATCGGAAGAGAAGGCGGAAGCGGTGCGAGGGATGAAACTGGACTGGGTTGAAATCCGTCAGGGCAGGTTAAGAAGCTATCCGAATGGACAGCTCGCCGCACACGTGATCGGCAATGTCGGTTGGGGCAATACCGGGACGGATGGGAAAGGCGCGGCGGGAGTGGAACTCAAGCTCGATAAGGAACTCGCCGGCACGCCGGGCTTGGTACGAGTGCAGGTGGATGTGCGACAGCGACCGTATGCGTCAGAGGTGGCCAAGGCGCCTGTGGTCGGGAAGAATGTCGGACTAACAATTGACAGCGAAGTTCAGCAGGCAGCGGAGGAGGCGCTCAGGACCGCGGTGGTAAAGAACCACGGCGATCACGGAAGCATTGTAGCGATGGATCCCAGAACGGGCGAGGTATTGGCGCTCGCGAATTATCCGACGTACAACCCGAACGAGCGGCTGCACGCGGGCGAGACGCCGGACGGCCGTGAAGATTTCGCAGTAATTGCGCCATACGAGCCCGGATCTGTGTTCAAGGTCATTACGCTGTCGGCCGCGCTCGAGACAACCCGGCTCCGTCCGGAAACGATGATTCGATGTGCAGGTGGCGTAATCACGTTGTTTGGAAGAACGATTCACGACGCCGAAGGGCACGGCGATTTGTCGATGGAGGATGTACTCGCGAGGTCCAGCAATGTAGGCGCGATCCGCATCGGCATGGAAGTGGGTGCGCAGAATCTGTACAAGTATGTTCGGAAGTTCGGTATTGGGACGCGGACGGGGATCGAGTTGCCGGCCGAAGCTCCAGGCTTGATACGCCGCTTAAGCCGCTGGCAGGCGACCTCGCTCGCATCCGTGGCCTTCGGTCACGAAGTGAGCGTAACGACGGTGCAACTGGCGCGCATGGGTGCGGTGATTGCGAACGGCGGTTTCCTCATTTATCCGCACGTCGTGGCCTGGAAGCAGGCGCCGGGCGGTCCCAAAGACATGACGAAACTGCCCGAGCCCGTGCAGGTTTTGAAACCAGAAACGGTGTCGACGATGCGCAGAATGATGGAGCGGGTGGTAACGTCACCCCACGGCACAGCGCACCGGCTGCACCTGGTCGGTTACACGCTGGCGGGGAAGACGGGCACTGCGCAAATTTTCGATTTCGCGCATCATATTTACACTCACAAGTACAACGCGTCGTTTGTGGGCTTTGCGCCGGCGACGAACCCGTCCATTCTGGTTGCTGTGACCGTAGCCGGCACGACGGGCACCGCGGGATTCGGCTCACCTGCCGCCGGACCCGCTTTTCAGGAAGTTGCGACCGCAGCGCTGCGGATGCGGGAAGTACCGCGAGACGTGCCGGAAGAGATTGCGGGGCTTGAAGAGAAAGAACTGGCCCAGAAAGAAAAAGCGAGGAAGGAGAAAGCAGCCGAAACGCAGGAGCTGGACGCGGTGGCCGCGCTGAGCACTCCTTTTACGGAGGAGGAGTTGCGCGAGGCGACCGGTGGAGCGAGCGAGGAGCAGGCGGGTGTGCGGGATGCGGATGCGCCGCGAATGCCGGATTTCGTGGGCAAGACAGTTAGAGGCGTTGTGGAGGAAGCGGCGCAGACGGGAGTTGAAGTGGATATGCTCGGCGACGGTTTGGCGCGGGCGCAGTCTCCCGCGCCGGGAGCGCGGATCGTCCGGGGCGAGCGGGTTCGCGTCAGGTTTATGCGCTAATCGGTGCAGTGAATGGAGCTAGCTCGGGTTCTCGAAGGCGTACCGCTGGTTGGGGCGACGCGTTCGGAGTTGTTGAGCAAAGACGTGCGGGGGCTGGCATACGACAGCCGAAAAGTTGAACCTGGATACCTGTTTTTCGCATTCGCGGGCACAAAGGTGGACGGCGCTCAGTTCGCGAATGCGGCTGTCGCGAAGGGCGCGCTGGCGGTCGTGAGCGATCGGCCGGCGCCGGGACGATTCGGCGGAACGTGGCTCCAGGTAGTGCATGCGCGGCAGGCGCTCGCGACTGCTTCGAGGAATTTCTACAACAAGCCCGATCAGCGGCTCGGCGTTACGGCGGTAACCGGAACAAACGGGAAGACGACCAGCACATTACTTATCGATTCCATTCTGCGGGCGGCGGGAAAAACCACGGCGCTGATCGGAACTATTGAGTACCATCTGGCGGGCAAAGTTCTGCCTGCGGTGAACACGACGCCGGAGTCGCTGGATCTGTTTCGCATGTTTCACGAATTGGAAGAGGCGGGCGGGACACACGCGACGCTTGAGGCATCGTCGCACGCCCTCGATCTGGGCCGGATCTATGCGATGCAATTTCACACCGCCGGATTTACGAACTTCACGCGTGACCACCTGGATTTTCATCAAACGATGGAATCGTACTTCGCCGCGAAGCAGTTGCTGTTCACCGGTCCGAGCGGCCCTGTGCCTCGATTTGCCGTGCTAAACGCGGATGACGAGTGGTGCCGGCGCGTGGAGATTTCGCCCGAAACCGAGGTTTTCTGGTACACCATGCGCGAAGACACGGGCGCGCTTCCGAGAAGTGGAACGGTGGTGGCCTCGCGTAACGTGGAATCGTCTTTCGACGGTCTGCGGTTCGCGATCGGTGCAGGAGAGAAGAGTTTCCGAGTCGGATCGCGTCTGGTCGGGCACATCAACGTCTACAACATATTGCTCGCGTGTGCCACTGCGCTGACGTATGGGATTTGCGAGGCGGACATTCAACAAGGCGTAGCGCAGTTGCAGCGTGTGCCAGGGCGCTTCGAGCGGGTCGAAGAGGGCCAGCCGTTCATGGTGGTGGTGGATTACGCGCACACCGACGACGCGTTACGAAACGCGATCGGGGTAGCCCGTGGAATGAACCCGAAACGCGTGATTACGTTGTTTGGATGCGGCGGGGACCGCGATAGGACAAAGAGACCGCTGATGGGAATGGCAGCGGCGGAACTGAGCGACCATGTGGTTCTGACGTCCGATAATCCACGCAGCGAAGATCCTCTGGCGATTATGAATGACGCGATGGTCGGATTGCAGCGCTACGACACGCCGCACACTGCGGAGCCGGACCGGGAGCGCGCGATTAAGAAAGCCATCGAGCTTGCAGGGCCGGGGGACGTGGTGATTCTGGCGGGCAAGGGCCACGAAACGTATCAGATTTTGAAAGACGGTCCGATTCCGTTCGATGACCGCGAGGTTGCGCGGCGAGTGCTGCGGGCGAGCGGCTACGGCAAATCGTAGGCGCCGATGGAGCTTACGATCGCAGAGGTGCAGGCGGCCACGGCCGCCGAGATCATCCGAGGCGGTGCGTGCGCGACGGATGTGCGCGTGAGCGGCTGGAGCATCGATTCTCGGACGGTGGGACCGGGTGATCTGTTCTTCGCGATCAAGGGCGACGTTTACGACGGACATGATTTCGTAACGGCGGCGCTTGAGAACAATGCGGCCGCGGCGGTCGTCATGCAGGAAGTCGCGGGTTACGCCGGTCCTTTGCTTCGAGTTTCGGACACCGTCAACGCCTTAAAGGCGACCGCGCATGCAGCTCGGAACAAATGGGCCCGCACAATTGTCGGAATAACAGGGAGCGCAGGCAAGACGAGCACAAAAGACATTGTTGCGGATCTCTTGAGCGCTCGGTTACGCGTCGGAAGAACGGTGGGAAATTTAAACAACCACCTTGGGCTGCCGCTCTCGATTTTGCGCATGCCGGAACACGCAGAAGTGGGCGTGCTCGAGATGGGTATGAACCACGCGGGCGAGATTCGAGAATTGGCGCGAATCGCCGAGCCGCAGGTTGGCGTGGTGACGAACGTGGGGTACGCGCACGTCGAGGCGTTCGATTCGATTGAAGGCGTAGCGGCCGCGAAGCGTGAGCTCATCGAAGCGCTGCCCGAGACGGGCGTGGCTGTATTGAACGCAGACGACGGGCGTGTGCTGCGTTTTCGCGAAAAACATCGCGGGCGCACGATTACGTACGGATTCTCGGATCGCGCAGATATACGGGCGATTGAGGTAGAAAGCGGTCCGGCGGGGAGCGACTTTACGGTTGATGGCGTGCGTTTTCACACATCGCTAGCAGGACGGCACAGTGTTTCGAACATTCTGGCCGGGCTGGCAGTGGCGCGCGTGTTTGGCATTGAACTGAGGGATCTAATCGAGCGAGTGGCCGCGCTTCGTCCTGCCAAGATGCGTGGCGAGCGAGTCAGCCGGGGCGGAGTAACGATTTTAAACGACAGCTACAACTCGAATCCGGAGGCCGCGCGGAGCATGATCGACGTGCTGCGGGCAGAGCCGGCGAGAAGGCGGATTGCGGTTTTAGGAGAGATGTTGGAGCTGGGGCAGATGGCCGAAAGGCTGCACCGAGATGTGGGAGCCTACGCCGCTAAAGCGGGCGTAGACGTGCTGGTCGGGGTATGCGGCGTGAGCCGGTTTACCGTGGAGGAAGCCGTGAAAGCGGGACTCGATTCTCACGCCGCACTTTTTTTTGAAGATCCCGAGAGTGCGGGCAGTTTTCTGCGCGGATTTGTGAAAGCGGGCGATGCGATCTTGTTCAAGGGCTCGCGGGGGACGCATGTGGAGAAGGCACTCGCCAGAATGGAAGCATAGCAATGCTGTATTGGCTGTTTGTTCTGGTGCTCCAGAAGTACGTGGGGTTCTTCCGCGTGTTCCGGTATGTGACCGTACGGGTGGCACTGGCGAGTTTGACTGCGATTATCGTGTCGCTCGTTGTTGGGCCCTGGATGATTCGCAAACTGCGCGAGCTCAGCTTTGGCCAGCACATTCGGGAAGACGGGCCAAAGGGGCATCTCAAAAAAGCCGGCACTCCGACGATGGGCGGGATGCTGATCGTCACGTCCATTGTGGGGCCAACGCTTTTGTGGGCAGATCTTCGCAACCAATATATATGGCTGGCTCTGCTGGGCCTCATCGGCTTCGGCGCGATCGGGTTTATCGATGATTACGCAAAGATCGCGAGGAAGCGCAACCTCGGTCTGACGGCATGGCAGAAAATCTGGGGTCAGGTCGCAGTCGCCATGGTGATCGGTTTCTGTTTGCTTTTAATGCATGCGCATCAGAATTATTCGACCGTAATCAATGTGCCGTTCTACAAGCAATTCAAGCCCGATCTCCTGGTCGAACCGCTAACCAAGAGTTTCTGGACGTATCCCCTGGCGTTTCTGCCGTTTTACCTTTTCATCGTGTTCATTATGGTGGGATCGTCCAACGCGGTGAATTTGACCGACGGGCTGGACGGGCTCGCGATCGGCTTGATGATTATCGCGTCGGGCGCAATGACCGTTTTGACGTATGTGACGAGCCACGCCGTGCTTTCGAGCTATCTCGACCTGGCTCACTTGCCAAACTCGCAGGAGTTGACCGTGTTTTGCGCGTCGATGGTGGGTGCGTGCCTGGGGTTTCTTTGGTACAACTGCCATCCGGCGGAAGTGTTCATGGGCGACGTCGGTTCGCTGGCGCTCGGGGGAGCAATGGGGATTGTCGCGGTTCTCATCAAGCAGGAGATTTTGCTGGTGTTTATCGGCGGTGTTTTCGTCCTGG
>JAFAQG010000112.1 GCA_019246575.1 Acidobacteriaceae bacterium | reverse complement strand
TCCAATCGGCTTCGGTGAATTTCACCCCTTGCTTCAGCAAGTAATCGTGAAATTCATTCAGCACGTTTTCGTCAGGCACCCAACCTTTCGGTACTTTCGTGTCGTGAGTGGAAAAGTAGTGCGCCGAAAAATCGAAAAACCCGTTCTTGCGGATCACGTTAGTCTCGAACTCGTCCGGCTTCGGCGTTTCGTACTTCTCATCGGGCGTGATTCCGCCGCCGCCATAAACCACGCGCCCAAGGTCCGTCTCTTTCACGTCCTGAGGATCCTTGGCATTGTTGCGTTTGCCGTAATAATAATCGAGGAAAGAAATCTTCGAGTAATTGCGCTGGATGAGCCGGCCGCTCGGCGTGTAGTAATGCTGGGTTGTCAGCGCTAGCCCGGTATTCTCCGGCAATTGATATACCGTCTGCACCAAGCCCTTACCGAAGGTAGTGTCGCCCAGGATAAGCGCGCGGTCGTGATCCTGCAGTGCGCCCGCTACAATCTCGGCTGCGGAAGCGGAGTAGCGATTTACAAGCACGACGATGGGATAGCTTTGGCCGCGCGGACTGCCATGCGCCAGGTAAGGCTTCTCGGAGAACGCGCGCCCTTTATGAGACACAACCACTTGGCCGCGCTCCAGCCAGTGCCCTGCAACGGCAACACCCTCCTGCAAAAGACCGCCCGGGTTCTCGCGCAAATCCAGGATGAGACCGCGAATGTTCTGCTCGCCGAGGCGCTTGAGGTTATCTTCCACCTCCTTACCCGTCGTTTCGGTAAAATTCTGAATACGCAAGAAGGCAATCCCGGGACTGACCCAGAACGCCTCATCCACGCTGTTTCGGGGAATTTCGTCCCGGACGAGATTGAAAGTAATCGGCTTCGTCGACCCCTCGCGCGTGACAACCACTTGAACCGGGGTGCCTTTCGGGCCCTTCAACATCTCGGCGATCTCTGTGCTCGTGGCCGTATCGACCCGCTTATCGTTAATCTCGACGAGAACGTCGCCGGGCCGCAGGCCTGCTTTGTAGGCAGGCGATCCGCCAAACGGACGAATGACCATAGTCTTACCGGTACGCGGTTGCGGACCAATCATCATCCCAACGCCGTAGTATTTCCCGTGCTGCTCTTCCCGCATCGCATTAAAGTCTTTCGGGTCGAGGAAATTCGAGTGCGGGTCGAGCGTCCGCAGCATACCTGGAATGGCGCCCTTATAAACCGCTTTATCGGGCGACAACTTGTCCGCGTAACTCTGCTCCACAATGTCGTAAACCTTTGTGAACGCAGCCAGGCTAGCGTTGACGTCCTCATCCGAGCTCACAGGGACCGGCTTTTGCTGCGCCGCCGAAACACGCCCTGCGCCCGGACCGAAGAGGCCGGCCACAATCGCGCAAATACCGAGAAATAATGGAATTAAAAGAAAATGACGCCGTGGGGACGACAAACCTACCTCCGGGTGCTGTTCAAGCGGGATCCTTGTTCCAGTATAGACGTTGGAAGCCGGATTCCGCCGTACAGGAAAGAAAAAGGCGCGCGTCCGCGGCTCTAAACTGCAGTCCGTACACGCCGCGCGAGTGACGGCTCACTGCGCACGGCTTTTCTAGGGATTTCGTCGAGCCTTTTCACCTGATCGCTAACGCAGACGAGAAACATAGGTTGGCGCGCATTCTTCAGCAGATCGATGATCCGCTCCTGCTGATCCTCGAGGAAAATCGACTTGCCGTCCGTCAACAAATGCAGCTTCGAGTCGCCTGAGAGCACGTCGGCCAGACGCCGCCCCATCTCGCGCTGCAGGAACCGCAGTACCCGCCGGATTTTTTGCAGCGAGAAGCCCTTGCGGCGAAGTTCCGCAATGAGTGTAATCTCGACTACTTCCTCGGGAAGGTAAATGCGTTTGTGACCCTCATGGCGCGGCGATACCACTTTGCGCTCATCCCACCACTGGAGCTGGCGAAGGCTCACGTCCGCGATCTTCGCGACATCGGTGCTTGTGTACGTGCGCTGACTTTGAGGTAAATCAGGACGGACTTTCCGCGTTTTGAACATACTGGCCCGTTTCCGTTTTGATTTCGAGCGGCTCACCAAATTGTACTCGACCTACAAAAAGAGTCAAGTACGTTTTATGGGTACACACGACCTTATCCGCCACCGACAAACTCGACGATCTCAATTCGCGAGCCGTCCGGAACAATTGTTTCGTGCCAATTCCGCTTGCGCACAATCGATTTATTAAGCTCAACCGCAACCCGGTCGGAACCGATGTTCAGTACTTCCAGGAGAGCCGCAATCGACTGCCCGGGAGCGACCCGTTTCTGCTCGCCGTTGATCGTTATATCGATAGACTCTGGTTCCACTGCACGTCCTCTGCACTCGACCGGCAGCTCGTCACCAACCCGCGTTGTCATGTGGATGCGCTCATTATAATGAATCTGCTGGTTGTACCCTGGTAGCGATCTCATGCCGACGACGTACGCGCAGACGTGGTTCCCGGTCCTCATACAAATTCTGATCGCGATGGCGGTAGCCGGAGGCATGATCGGGGCCTCTGCCGTTTTGGGGCGCCGGGTTCGGGACCCGGTAAAGCTGTCGCCCTACGAGTCGGGAATGAAGCCGGTCGGAAGTGCTCGCGAGCGCTTCAGCGTCAAATTCTACCTGGTCGCGATGGTCTTCATTCTGTTCGATATTGAAGCTATTTTTCTTTATCCCTGGGCCGTTGTTTACCGGCAGCTGAAGCTTTTCGCGTTTTTTGAAATGCTTCTGTTCATTGTTCTGGTTCTGTGCGGTTTCTTCTACATCTGGAAGAAAGGCGTCTTAGACTGGTCGGCTGAAAATCGCAGGCGCGAAACGCAGGAGAAGAAGAAACGTGCCGCTGCCTGAAGCGTTAGCCGAGAACGAGACTGCTGCCGCGCTCGACGAGCAGTTTCCCGGCGCGATCACCGGAGCAAAGCGGGCTGCCGATGGACCTGTGCCGGAGATCGCCCCAGCGTTCCTGTTACAGGTTTCCCGGTATTTCAAAGACAGTGCCGGGTTCGAGCAGTTCGGCGGAATAACAGCGGTCGATTGGTGGCCGCGTTCGCCACGATTCGAGGTTGTTTATTTTGTGCGCTCAATCGCACGCAACCAGCGTCTCAGATTCACAGTGCGCGTCGACGAGGAGGAAGAGATCGAGTCCGTAACTTCGATCTGGCGCGGCGCCAACTGGTATGAACGCGAGGTCTTCGATCTGTTTGGAATTCGTTTTCGGGATCACCCGTATCTCGAGCGCATTATGATGCCGGCCGATTGGGAGGGGCATCCGCTACGCAAAGATTACCCGACCCATGGCCATAAGTACTCTTATTCGAACGAATAGCTTCTCAAAAGGTATTGGGGGCGCGCCCGATGAAGAGGACGAGGGCTGAAGAGGACGAAGGCTGAAAAGGATTGACGTTATGAGAGAAGGCACGACCGATGTCGCGTCGCTTGATGCCGAGCAGGAGCTCCACAGTCCGGATCCTTCCCGAATAGAGCCGCTCCCCGCGCCCGAAGCCCGCCGAATGGTCCTGAACATGGGACCACAGCACCCGTCAACGCACGGTGTCCTCCGGGTTGTGCTCGAGCTCGACGGCGAAACTATCTTAAATGCCAGGCCGGAAATCGGATATCTGCACACCGGCATCGAAAAACAATGCGAGGCGTTGAAGTATCAGCAGGTAGTTCCATTAACGGATCGGACCGACTACCTCTCGAACCTCTGTAACAATACGTGTTACTCGCTTGCCGTCGAGCTGCTGCTCGGACTCGAGATTCCCGCATTTGCGCAATGGATGCGGGTGATGCTGAACGAAATGCAGCGAATTTCGAGCCACCTCGTCTGGCTGGCAACGCACGCGCTCGATATCGGCGCGATGTCGGTGTACTTCTACTGCTTCCGAGAGCGGGAAGAAATCTTAAAAGTCTTCGAGATGTTCTCGGGGCAGCGAATGATGACCAGCTACATCCGGCCGGGCGGTCTCGCGCTTGAGCCGCCTCGGGGCTGGCACAAAGTCTGTTCAGCTCTCATAGAGCGCCTCGCGCGCGGCATCGACGAGTATCAGGACCTGCTGGCGGCAAACCCCATCTGGCTCCAACGAACGCAAGGTGTGGGTGGCCTTCCCGTAGAAGACATGCTCGATCTCGCCGTGACGGGTCCGCTGCTACGCGCAGCGGGCGTAAAAACGGATGTCCGGAAGGATGCTCCGTATTCAAGTTACGAGCAGTTCGATTTCGCGGTCCCGACGCGAACCGCCAACGATGTCTACGCCCGTTTCGAGGTGCGCATGGAGGAAATGCGGCAGAGCGTCCGCATCGTACGACAGGCGCTCGAAGGCATGCCCAGCGGGGCGTGGCGCGCCGATGCGCCGCACATCTTGCTGCCGGATCGCGAAAAGATGAAGACCCAGATGGAGTCGCTCATCTACCATTTCAAAATTGTGACGGAAGGCTATCGCGTTCCGGAGGGCTCCGTCTATCAGGTGATTGAATCGCCGCGTGGCGAGCTTGGGTATTATGTCGTGAGCGATGGCACCGCAAAGCCGCATCGCGTCTTCATGAGAACGCCGAGTTTCGGCAATCTCCAATCGCTCGGCGAGATGCTCGAAGGCCTACTCATTGCCGATTCCATTGCCGCCATGGGGAGCATGGATTTTGTGCTCGGGGATGTCGATCGTTAGCCATGACGTTTTCACCGGCTCTCGAGCAGCGTTTCGCCAAACTGCTGAATAGCTACCCGCCTCGCCGGACAAGATCCGCCGTCGTTCCCATGCTGCTCTACGCGCAGGACGAGCTAGGCTACGTGTCGCAGGAGTTAGTCGAGGAAGTGGCACGCCGCTGCGGAGTAACTCCGCTGCAAGTCGATGAAGTAATCGGGTATTACTCGATGCTTCATCGCAAGCCGCTGGGAAAATATCATGTGCAGGTCTGTACCAACATCTGCTGTCAGGTTCTTGGGGCAGAAGAACTCTACAGTCATGCAAGCCGCACCCTCGGCATCGGTAATAAAGAGGTTACGTCCGATGGCTTGATCTCGCTTGAAGAAGTCGAATGTATGGGTGCCTGTGCGTGGGCGCCGGCGATTCAAATCAACTATGACTTTCATCATCGCGTGACGCCGGAGCGATTCGATCAATTAGTGGCAGCATTGCGCGACGGCACTTATACGAGGAAGGCTTCGTAAGCAAGATGCTCTACAACGAACCAAGCCCGCTCGAGACAAAAGTCATTTCGCAACGGTTCGCGCTCCCAAATTCTGCCTCTATCGAAACGTATCTCGCAAATGACGGTTATGTTGCGATCCGTAAGGCGCTGGACATGACGCCCGAAGCCATCATCGAAGAGCTTAAAGTCTCTTCGCTCCGAGGCCGCGGCGGAGCGGGATTTCCCACCGGCATGAAATGGAGCTTCGTCCCCCGCACCACCGGAAAACCGACTTACGTGATTTGTAACTCGGACGAGAGCGAGCCTGGCACCTGTAAGGATCGTCTTCTGATGGAGAACGATCCGCACCAGTTGCTCGAAGGCATGATGATCGCGGGCTGGACGATCAAGTCCAACAAGGGCTACATATTCATCCGCGGCGAGTATCGATATTTAATTGAGATCGTCGACCGCGCCATTGCCGAGGCATACGAACGCGGCTATCTCGGGAAAAATGTTTTGGGTTCGGGTTGGGATTTCGACGTTTACACCCACACTGGAGCCGGCGCCTACGAGTGCGGAGAAGAGTCGGCGCTGCTCGAATCGCTCGAAGGGAAACGCGGCGTTCCGCGGTTGAAGCCTCCGTTTCCGGCAGTTGTGGGTGCGTTTCAATCCCCGACGATTCTGAATAACACGGAGACATACTCCTCTGTTCCCGTCATCATCCGAAACGGTGGCATTTGGTACGCGGAGCTCGGGGTTCCGAGGAACGGCGGAACTCGACTGATGTGTGTCTCAGGACACGTAAACAAGCCCGGCGTTTACGAGGTGCCCCTCGGTTTCCCGATGATGCGGCTCATTAACGACGTCTGCGGCGGCGTCCGGAACGGGAAGAGGCTCAAGGCTGTCATTCCGGGCGGCTCCTCTGCTCCCGTATTGAAGGCTGAGGAGTGCCGCGATTTGGCGCTCGACTATGATTCCATCGCAAAGGCTAAGTCGATGGCGGGCTCCGGAGGCATGATCGTGCTCGATGAAGATACCGATATCGTGGCAGTCGCGCTGCGCACCATTAAGTTCTATGCGCACGAAAGCTGCGGCTGGTGTATCCCTTGCCGGGAGGGCACGACCTGGATTAAAAAAGTCCTGCAGCGTTTTCATGATGGCTACGGTCAACCGAGCGATATCGACTTAGTCGCCGAGTTAGCAAATAATATGTTCGGCAGGACATTCTGTGCGCTCGGAGATGCGGCAGCCATGCCGACAACGGGATTCGTCACAAAATTCCGCCATGAATTCGAAGCGTATCTCACGAACCGGCATCGCACACTGGAAGAGCGCGTTCCGGAGCTCGCGGTCGCGCACTAAGTTGGGCGTCATTAGCTTATGGCTGATCCAGTCAACTTCACTATAGACGGCCACAAACTACAAGCCCCCCCCGGCGCCCTGTTAATCAATGCGGCGAAAGAAGCGGGCATTGCTATTCCCGCATTCTGTTATTACGACGGTCTTTCCCTCCAGGCCGCGTGCCGTATGTGTCTGGTGGAAGTGGAGAAAACGCCGAAGCTTCAGGTCGCCTGTACGCTGCCCGTTGCCGAAGGGATGGTGGTTCACACCGATTCCGAAGTAGTTCGGAACGCGCGCAAGGGCACTCTCGAATTTCTATTGACCAATCATCCGCTCGATTGTCCGGTTTGCGACAAAGGCGGCGAGTGCGAATTGCAGGACATGGTTTTCCGTTATGGCGCCGGCGAGAGCCGGTTCCGCGAAGGCAAAATCCATGTAGACGAGAAGCAGTGGTCGCCTATCGTCTTCTATGATGCGCCGCGTTGTATTCTCTGTTACCGCTGCGTCCGGATCTGCGGAGAAGGACTGGGCGTAGGCGCCCTTGGAATTGGAAACAGAGGCGCAGTTGCCGAGATCGTTCCCAACCGCGGCGATCATCTCGAGTGCGACGAATGCGGCGCTTGCATCGATATCTGTCCCGTAGGTGCGCTCATCCCCGGCACGTACCGCTATAAAACCCGGCCCTGGGAGATGGAGCATGTGGGTACCGTTTGCACTCACTGCTCGAACGGCTGCAAAACAACGCTCGGCGTACGCAACGGCGAGATTATTCGCGCAAACAATCGCGACCGCTCCGGCATAAACGGCGAGTTCCTATGCATTAAGGGCCGGTATGCTTTCGATTTCAACGAGCATCCAGAGCGCCTGACTTCGCCTCTCGTGCGTAATGCGGCCGGCGAATTTAAGCCCGTTTCATGGGCACTCGCGTTGGCTACCGTCGCGAAGAAATTTTCCGAAATCCGCGCGCGCAACGGCCGGTTCGGC
>JAFAQG010000102.1 GCA_019246575.1 Acidobacteriaceae bacterium | reverse complement strand
AACTGCCCCTGACGCGGTACGCGCGAGTCGTTTTGACCGTGCAAGATGGGCCGGTGCCGACATCGGCAAAGGGGCAGTAAGGATCGGAGATTCGAATGGGAATTTCGCGTCGCGAGTTGTTGAAACATAGTACAGCGTTATCGGCCGCATCCGCTTTGGGCCTACCCGAGTTGGAGGTACCGGCTGAGGCAGCTCAGGCCTCTGAGAGCACGCCGGGGGATCGGACCCATCGCGAGCGTCTGCTGCTTGACTTCGGCTGGCGCTTCCATTTCGGGCATGCCAACGATCCGACGAAGGACTTCGGCTTCGGCAGCGGAAGATCGGGCGCGTTCCAGAAAACCGGCGGCTTTCTCGCTCCCAGCAACGTGGTCTACGACGACGACGATTGGAAGCTGGTGGACCTGCCTCATGACTGGGCGATCGGGCTCCCATTAAAGAATGATCCGGAGCTTGCGAGTAAAGGGTCCTATCCTCTTGGACGAGATTATCCGGAGACGAGTATCGGTTGGTACCGCCGCCTTTTCGACCTGCCTGCGGCTGACGCAGGCCGGCGGATTTCGCTCGAGTTCGACGGCGCCTATCGCGAAACGATGGTGGTGCTCAACGGTTACTACATCGGCCGCCACAGCGGAGGCTACGATCCTTTCAGTTTCGACGTGACGGATTTCGCGCTTCCAGGCGGCCCGAACGTCCTGCTGGTTCGAGTGGATGCCACTCTAAGCGACGGATGGTTTTATGAAGGAGCGGGCATCTACCGCCACGTGTGGCTGGTAAAGACTGCTCCGGTGCACGTGAAGAAATGGGGCACTCTCGCCACCGCCAAGATCCAGCCCGGCGAGGCGATGGTTTCGCTGCACACCGAGATCGAGAACCACGGGAAAACACCCGCGAATGTTCGCGTGATCTCGACCATTCTCGACCCATCCGGCAAAGAGGTTGGAAAAGCTACAAGCGCGGCCGCTTCCGTTCCAGTACTGGGCGAGCGCTCGTTCGAACAGCAGACCGTCGTGCGCCAGCCCGCGCTTTGGTCGCTCGAAGAACGGAACCATTACAAGCTCGTCACCGAGGTCGAGTCCGGTGGAACCGTCACCGATCGGTACGAGACGCGCTTCGGCATCCGCGATCTGAAGTTCGACCCCGATCAGGGATTCCTGTTAAACGGGAAGTCTGTGAAGGTGAAGGGCACGTGCAACCATCAGGACCATGCCGGTGTGGGCGTTGCTCTGCCGGATGCCGTCCAGTATTTCCGCGTGCGCAAGCTCCAGGAAATGGGCTGCAACGCAATGCGAACCTCGCATAACCCGCCGACGCCGGAGCTGCTCGACGCCGGCGACGAACTCGGTATGCTGGTGCTCGATGAAACCCGCATGCTCTCATCCAACCCGGAGGGCGTGGCGCAGTTTGAAGACGTGGTCCGGCGCGACCGCAACCATCCGAGCGTCTTCATCTGGTCCATGGGTAACGAGGAACGCGTTTCGATAACCGAGACCGGCCTCAAAATCCTGACGACCATGAAAGCCGCGGCGCTGAAACACGACACCTCCCGGCCGATCTCGATTGCGCCGCCGCCGGCAGGCGACTACATGGGAAGGGGCGGGCTCGCGGTGTGCGACGTGATGGGCTACAACTACGCCGATCCGCAGGCGGAGGCGTGGCACAAGAAGAACCTTAGGATCCCTATCATTGGGACGGAAAACGTTAGCGCCGTCGGCACGCGCGGGCAGTATGTCACTGACGAGAACAAGGGGACAGTCGGCTCTTACGACCCGTACACCACGACAGGCCGCGCCTCGGCCGAAGGCTGGTGGCGGTTCGTCAGTGCGCGTCCTTATATTTCAGGCGGCTTCGTGTGGACCGGTTTCGATTATCGGGGCGAGCCTTCGCCTTACCAGTGGCCGAACATCAGCTCGCAGTACGGCGTCATCGATACCTGCGGCTTTCCCAAGGACACTTTTTATTACTACCAGTCCTGGTGGACGAACAAGCTCGGCTGCATGTTTTCCCGCACTGGAACTGGCCCGGCCTGGAAGGGCAGGAGATCGCGGTCTGGGTGTACTCGAATCTCGATCGTATCGAACTGTTCCTCAACGGGCAGAGCCTCGGAACCAAGGACATGCAGAAAGACCAGCACCTGTCGTGGATTGTGAAGTACGCGCCGGGAGCGATTGAAGCGCGCGGTTTCAAAGACGGCAAGCAGGTTCTGACGGCAAAGCGGGAGACGACCGGGGCACCGGCGAAACTGGCGCTGAGGACGGATCGCAAGACCATCAATGCGGATGGCCAGGATGTCGCGGTCTGCACTGTGGAAGTGCGGGACGCGCAGGGACGCGTCGTGCCGATTACGGAGAACGACGTCGCGTTCAAGGTGAGCGGCCCGGGCGCGGTGATCGGAACCGGCAACGGCGATCCCACGAATCACCAGCCGGATTACGGGCCGAACCGGAAGGCGTTCGCGGGATTGTGCATGGTCATCGTGCAGTCGAACAAGACGGCCGGGACGCTGAAGGTGGAGGCGACCTCGCCCGGGCTAGCTTCCGCAAGCGCCACCATCACAACGAAGGCGGTGAAACTGCGGCCGCAGGTCGCGGTGTGGGAGCGTGAGGTGCCTACCGGGAATGGGATCACCGGGCTGTGGCGGCCGACCGTGGTTGCGGCGGCACAGACGAACAATCCAATGGCG
>JAFAQG010000085.1 GCA_019246575.1 Acidobacteriaceae bacterium | reverse complement strand
TCATCGGCAACAAAATTTCAGAAAATGGAAAGCTGGTAGCGTTACGGCGGCTCCCATGAGTCACTTCACTCATTTCGGCAGGTATGAGATCGTCCGGAAACTCAGCCGGAGCCTGACAGACGTCTATCTTGCTCGCGATTCCCAAACGGGCTCGCTCGTCGTTTTGAAACTAATCGAGCAATCCCGCGACGAGTTTACGGAACTCGTCATCGAGGCGGAACGAAGAGGAGCTGTTCTTCAGCGACAGCTACACGAAACCGATCCCCGGATCCTTCGGATCTTCGATTTCGGTGAAGATCAAAACTGCTTTTTTGTTGTTATCGAGTATTTCGAAGGGAGAACGCTAGCCGAGCTTATTCGCGAGCAAGGAAGCCTTGATCCGAAACGCGCGGCCCGCTATGCGGCTGAAATCGCCAGTCAGCTGCAGAGCCTCCATTCCTTCATCTCAGACGTCGATGGAAGACAAACCGCGGTCGTACACGGCGATATCAAACCCTCAAACGTTCAAATCGGCGGCAACGACGAGGTCAGGCTGCTGGACTTCGGAATCGCGAAAGTGATCAGCCTCACGCGTAATCTGACGCATCATAACCTCGGCAGCCCAAGCTATTGCTCCCCCGAACGCCTCCGCCGCGGGCAGGTCGACGCTCAATCCGACGTGTGGGCGCTCGGCGTGACGCTGTACGAAATGATCGCCGGTATCCCGCCTTACCAGGCACAGAACACGAGGAAACTGGAAAACCTGATTCAATCGCGGCGTCCGCCCCGGGCATTACCCGAGAGTTGTCCCGCTCCCCTCAAGGCCATCATCACGAAATGCCTGTCGCCGCGTATGGAGAACCGCTATCCATCCGCCCTCGCGCTGCAAGACGACCTGGATGCGTTCCTTTCAGATCGGGCAACGGCGGCCGAAGCTGAACCGGTATCTGCGTGGAGTACGACTCCGACCGTCGAGACGGAACCCGGCGCGTCGAGAGCAACCCGGCTGCTGGCGACAACACGAACCCTATTCAAGTCGCGCAGCTTAAGGCTGAAGATTCCAGCCCGTGAACTCACTCATGCAAGCATCGCCCTCGCTGCCGGATTCCTCTTCGGACTATTTGTGCTGATGCCGCTCGGTTACTTTTATAAATTCCATCGGTCGAGTGAACCTCTGCGTGCTGGCCATAGTTACGTGCAAGCAGACGTCGCCCTCATCGATTCCGACTGGAACGCGTATCAGGAGCTTCAACGTGAAAACGATTTTCTCGGAAAGTTTTCGCCGGCGCTGTCCTTGGGTGCTCCCTTACGCGCAAGACTTGTTGCGGCTGCCGACAACATCATAGATGGGTATCGAAACAGTCCCGAGCCGCGGCTCAACGCGGCGGATTGGACGAAGGCCCAGACCTGCCTCCGCCATGCCCTCGAGATGAACCCGTCGGACTCTCGAACGCGAGGCAAGCTGGCGCTCTCTAATGCCTATTTGGAATTACCGAAGGCTTCTTCGAAAACCCATGCAGCCTCAACCCTCCAGCAGTTCAAGACCGCCGAAAGCCTTTTGCCGGAATCGCCTGACCCCCACCTTGGGTTAACGCGTCTGTACGTCTACGGATATCGCCAGCTGACACCCGCTCTCGCCGAACTGCGCAAAGCGGAGGAGCTCGGGTATCGTCCGGGACCACGAGAAGCGGCCGAAACCGCCGACGGATATTTGATTCAAGCCGAATGGGAACTGGCGCGCGCGAAGTGTACGATCCCCGGCAAAGCCAAACAACGTTGGACGGCTTTGGCAAGACAAGACATTGCGCGCGCTCGCCGCCTCTATGATCAAATTGCCTCTTCTTCTGACGTAAAGCCGCAGCTACAGCGACTTAAGGATGCACGGCTGGAAGAGGTTGCGCTCGAGGCCCCGCCCGTTCAACTCATCGCGGCAAAGCAGCGTACCAGAAGGAGATCCGTCAATTCCCGTCGATGGCAGTAACCAGAACTTGGGAAAACGAGCTCGCGATCAAGCTCAAGCTGTTTCAGGACCATAAGCCCGTCGAGCGCAGCCGTGAGTTTTTTTGGCTACTCGCTGCCGCTCTCGTTGTCAGCGCCGGACTCGTCCTGGTGCTCCTCGCCAAGACGCAGGATTTTTCAGAGCTGAGCACGAAACTGGAGCACCGCGAGGTTATCGACCTGAATCGGGTCTCAAGCTCCGATGAGCTTCTGCCGCTGTTGCAAATTTTCACGAACCCCGACGAGCGCCAAGCTGCAGCGCAACGCATATTCGAATACATCGAAGAGCACAGGCCATTGCCGAATGTCGGGGCGCTCGCTCATATCCGGGTAAGTCAATCGTCCGGCAACGCGAACGCGACACGCACCGCTCCCCTGCTTCCGCTCGCGAAGCTGAAACCACAAATAATCGTCAGGACGCCGGGCGAGTTTCGCCACACCTACCCGCTATGGATCGGAGTTTATCTCCTGGCCTTCTGGGCTGTCCATTTTCTGTGGCGCTGGCGTCGATTTTGCGGCGACCCGGCGATTTTGCCTGCCTTACATCTGCTCACCGGAATGGGCTTGATCCTGATGGTCAGCTTGCGCGATCCGCTGCGCGACACACTCGAATTTAAGAAATTTGCGTGGGGCGTGGCTTGCGGCTGTGCGCTTCTTGTCTGGCCGGTACTGAAGGTTTTCCAATACCGCAATTTCTCACGTTGGATCTATACGCCTTTGCTTGCCGCGTTCGCGCTCTTCGCCGCGCTCGTCGCATTCGGCTCCGGCCCGACTGGCAGCGACGCCAAAGTGAACCTGGGACCATTTCAGCCTGTTGAGCTCATAAAGATCCTCGTTGTCATGTTTCTCGCCGGCTACTTCGCCCGGCGATGGGAGTGGCTTCGCGATCTGCGACAAAAAAACTTTGTTCCGCGCTGGCTGCACTGGCCCGATCTTCCCAGACTCGGCCACACGCTCCCGGTTATCACGGGCGTCGCGTGCGCCCTGGCAATTTTCTTCCTCTTGAAAGACATGGGCCCGGCGCTCGTTATGGGCTTCGTCTTCATCGGAATGTTTGCCGTGGCTCGGGCACGGTCGGGTTTGCCGCTACTCGCTGTGATAGTGCTTGTTGCAGGTGTCACGATCGGCTACCGCATCGGCGCGCCTCACACAGTCGTCGAGCGCGTTTCCATCTGGCTGTCGCCTTGGGACAACAATGTTCGCGGCGGCGATCAGGTTGCGCATGCGCTTTGGGCGTTTGCGACCGGCGGACCTTGGGGCTCCGGCCCGGGCTGGGGAGATCCGGGGCTCATTCCTGCCGGACACACAGACCTGATCCTGCCTTCGATCGGCGAAGAGTGGGGATTCGTTGGCGTTCTAGCCGTAGCTGTGCTGTTCCTGTTCCTGATTGCACGAGCCTTCTGCATAGCGCTGCACGCACCGGACGAATACGGCTTCTTCCTTGCGTTCGGGTTGGGAACGCTCATCGCGCTCGAGATGCTTCTCATCTCCGGCGGTGCTCTCGGCGCCATCCCACTTTCGGGCGTGGTGTCGCCCTTCCTCAGCTCCGGCAACACCGCGATGCTCGCGAATTTCCTCATCTTCGCGATTCTGCTTAGTGTCTCGAACCAGAGTGTGCGCGCAGGCACCGATATCGATAGTGAAGACGTGCATGACTCGACCCGCGTCGCGCCCCTGTTCGGGCGAGGTGTGGAGATTCTATCGCTTGTGCTGGCGGCTTGCGCCGTTGCTCTCGTGATTCGTGACGTTCGTATCCAGGTAATGCATGATCGCGAGCTGCTCAGCCGGGATGCCCACGTCATTGCACAGGACGGAGTCAAACGCGCCGAACACAACCCCCGATTGAATCTGCTGGCCGCATCGATTCCGCGCGGAGACATCTACGACCGTAACGGCGTTCTGCTCGCAACCAGCAACTGGAACGAACTCGAAAAACACCGCGAAGAGTACGAACGTCTCGGCGTTTCGATTGACCAGGCGTGCTCGCGTATCGAGACGCGGCATTATCCTTTCGGCGCCGCTACCGTGCATCTGCTCGGCGACTTCCGAACGCACGAAAATTTTGAAGCCACAAACTCATCGCTGGTAGAGCGTGACTCCGGGCCGAAGTTGCAGGGATATCGAAGCTATGCCGACCTGGTTCCGGTGGTGCGCTACCGGCATCAGCGTGGCAACCCCGCTCTGCAGGCATTGCTGAACCGGGACCGCCGTGTGTTCACGAGCATCGACATCCGCCTGGAGTTGAAGGCTGCCGAGATTCTTCGCAGCGCCCTCGAGCCGAAAGGCAAGAAAGGCGCCGTGGTCGTACTAGACCCCGTCATGGGCGACGTCCTGGCGCTCGCAAACTGGCCGGCGCCCGACGAACGAGGGCATAACGATCCCGATGAACTGCTCGATCGGGCGCGCTACGGCGAATATCCGCCGGGCTCCACATTTAAGCTCGTCACTGCCATGGCGGCGCTGCGGCTCGATCCGAAAGCTACGCAGGCGCGCTATTCATGCCACGGGCTCGGCGACGGCCGCGTTGGCACTATCATCCCGGGATGGAGGCGGCCCATACGCGACGACATCGGCGACCACGCCCACGGAACGCTCGTGATGGCGCAGGCGATTACCGTCTCCTGCAATGCTTACTTTGCGCAGCTCGGCGTATTTAAAGTGGGCGCACAGGCTCTTCACGACACGGCGAGCGTGCTGGGCATTCCGGCCGGCGACGTATCCGACATCAAGAAGATGATGCCGTTCGCAGCCTACGGGCAAGGGCCGGTTCTCGTGACTCCGTTCAAAATGGCGCGAGTGGCCGCAACAATAAGCGCAGGCGGAGCGATGCCCCAGGGGCGGTGGATTCTGGATACGAGTATCTCGCGAATGGACAAGCCGTTGCCGGTGCTAGCGCCCGATTCAGCGACATTCCTCGCGCGCGCAATGCGTTCTGTCGTGACGAGCGGTACCGGACGGTCGGCGATGGCGGGTTTGAAACTCGCGGTCGCAGGCAAGACAGGGACGGCGCAGCTCGATACGGGTGAGCCCCATTCGTGGTTTGCAGGTTTCGCCCCTTACGATCAGGACGCGAGCAAGCGAATCGCCTTCGCAGTTATTGTCGAGCACGGAGGCTACGGCGCGAAGTTTGCGGCGCCCATAGCGCGGCGCATCGTCGAAGCGGCAGAGCAGCTCGGCATTATTTCTGAACCTTCAGACGAGAGGTGAACAGTTGCCCATTTCCGACGTGATCGAAAGGATCGGCAAAGCGATCTTCGAAGCGCCATTTGGAGGAGCTCGCATCGTCAATGACGCGCCGGAGCTTGCTGAGATACGGCTTGCAATGCTCGACGCTGTTAAGGCTAAGAGCCATCGCGCAGGCGGCAAGCTGGTGTTCCCGTATAGTCTCGTTCGTGTGCGGCTGCTTGGCGTACCCGAGGAACAGGCGGCAGTGTTTCAAAGCGAGTTCCTTGCGAACTACTTCGCGGGCGAGCTGAAGACTGCACTGGCGCGATCGCACTACCGCTTTTCCGACGAACTGCGCGTCAATGTCGAGACCACTCCAGAGCTGCCGCTCAAAGGCAAAGACTGGGTCAGCGTTGACGTGGAGACCCGTCCGCGGCAGGGGAACGAATCTGTACACGTCGATCGCAAACCAGCGAAATTGATAATCCTCAACGGCAAGGCAAACCGGTCGGAGCTGGTGCTTGCGAAGAACAGAATCAACATCGGACGCACGACCGAGGTTTTTCGCGGCAGCGGCCCCTCACGGCGCAATGACCTTGTATTCACCGAAGACAACGAGGTGAACCGCACGGTTTCACGTGAGCACGCGCACATCGTCTATTCAGAGAAAACCGGCGAGTACCGCATATTCAATGACCGCTCCTACAAGGTTGAAAGCGATTGCCGTCTGTGGATTGTGCGCGCCGGGTTAAGTCAGCCCGTGCATCGGGGCAACCGCGGAACGCTGCTCGAATCTGGAGATGAGATCCATCTCGGCAGTGCCGTGATGCGCTTTCAAACCAAATAAGCTTATCTCACAACCGGATCGCGACCGACACGCCATCGCGAAGCGGCAGCTGTGTTGTGTAAAACTGGCCGGAACCGAACAGCAAGCGGTTAAACAGACAAACGGCGTGATCGGATGCCTCTTGCGGGTTGAGCACGCGTGCATGCCACAGGGTGTTGTCCGTGATGAATAACCCGCCGCTCCTGATTCGATCCGGTACAGCTTCGAAGACCGCCGGATACCCCTCTTTGTCGACATCATTGAAAATAACGTCGAAGCTGCCAGAGGTAGAGGCGAGTGCGGCCAAAGAATCTCCCACGTGCACCTCGATTCGCGATGCCGCGCCGGCGCGTTTGAAATAGTCTCGTGCGCGAGTGGCGTTCTCGGCGCTGCTGTCGGAGTAGTGTACCTCCGCTCCGGTACCGGCAGCGCGCGCCAGCCAGATGGTCGAATAGCCGATCGCCGATCCGAGCTCGAATATGCGCTTGGCTTTCGAAATCATGACGAGCGTCGCGAGAAAGCGCCCGACCGCGGGCCCGACAATCGGAATTTTGTGCTCAGCCGCGTACTGTTCGATTTCGGCCAGCACCTCATCGCGTTCGGGCAGAAGACTATACATGTACTGCTCAATTCTTGGATCGGTGATCATTGCTTAGACCTAGTCTTCTTGCATTGCGAAAAATGGTTCCTTGCCCGCCAACATCAACCGTTCATCGAGTGCGGTCTTGACCAGTTCCTCTTCCATCTCGGAAACGCCGCGCGCATCCTTCTCGATGCGGGTCAGAAGACCTTTCATACGGCCGCGGGAAACTTCGCCCGGAACTGCCAGCGCATAGGCAAATAAGGCGTCGGACCGAAGATCTTCGTCCTCGAACAACTTACGGAGACTATCCAATTCAGTTTTGATGCCGTAATACCCGATGCCCCAAACTGCGCTGCGTCGCACTTCGAGGTCGGAGTCGTCCAGGTGCTTGGCGAACTTCTCACGGAAGCTCGGATGCAAGGAGCGCCACATCGCTTCGAGTGCTTTGGCACGGCCCTCTGTGGTTTCGTACAGCTCATTCATGGCCACCCGCACTTCATTGCGATCGGCTTCCGAAGAAAGCCCGACGAGCAAGCCTCCACACTCAAGGGACGAGACATCGCCGGCGCGCATTCTTTGAAGCATAGCCTCAACGACGGTGTTATCTTCGGTTGCCGTCAGAAGAGCCTCCCAGCATTTGCCGCGCACCGCCGCCGATTCGTCATGCTGGGCAGCGCTCAACAGTTTGTGTTTCTGCACGTCACTCAGCTCTCGATTGAAGAACGAACCCGCGGCTGCGAGCCGGACAGCTTCAACCGGGTGTGTGAGCAATTCCGTGCGCTCGTCCTCGCTCAATAACTCAATGGGTACATCCGCTTGCTCCGGGTATTCGGCCCAGATGTCAAACGGCTCCAGCGTCGACGGGTCGGCGGCCGCAGCTTTAACGTGATCGAGGATGAAATCTATCTCCTCGCCGGCTGAGTTATCCAGCTCGCCGCGGAGCGCAATCAGCGGCTCGATAGCCGGCGCGCCGATCTCGACCAGTGCCTCGATCACCTCATCTGCAATCTCTTCCGGATCTTCCCAAATGTAGTCGATCAGGCAGGGAACAGCCTCGGGCGTTCTCCAGTGCCGCAACAGTGCAATCAATTCTGGAGTAAGATCGACGGCATCACTATCGCGATCCCGTTTTGCGAAACCGAGAACAGCGGGAAGCGCTTCGTCGCGCCTGTCGACTAACGAGTGTAGAAACCGATGATCCAAACCGACGTGACCTTGCGCCGCCGATTCGAGAATCTGGGTAGGCGTGTATTGCGCGAGATTATTTGGCTCGAGAAACACGAGCGCGTTACTGCTCGGGTTCGACGATCACGTTGATGTCGGTCGACACGTCACGGTGTAGCCGCAGGCTAACTTTGTGGTCGCCAAGAGTTCGAATCGGTTGATCCAGTTGAATCTTCCGGCGATCGACGTGGAACTTCTGACCTTCGAGTGCGTCGGCGATGTCTTTCGCCGTTACCGAGCCGAACAGCTGATTGTTCTCGCCTGCGCGATGGCGAAGCGTAACCGTAAGGTTCGCCATCAGCTTCGAAAGGTCTTCTGCCTCGCTCTTCACCTTCGCTTCACGCCGCAAGTGAGCTTCGCGTTCCTGGTCGACAATTTTCTTGTTAGCATCCGTCGCGAGTACGGCCAGCCGTTTCGGCAGCAAAAAATTGCGCGCGTAACCGTCGGCAACCTTGACGACGCTCCCACGCGCGCCGACTTTCTCGACGTCTTCTCTCAAAATGACTTCCATGTTTTCGCTCCTATCAAATGCGCGCAGCGAACGGTATAAGCGCGATGTTGCGCGCTTGCTTGATGGCCTCGCTTAGACGCTTCTGATGGGGCGTGCACACGCCGGAGATGCGTCGTGGCGTAATTTTACCCCGCTCCGAGATGAAACCGGACAACAGTTTGATGTCCTTGTAATTGATATCGTCAACCTTATCGACACAGAACCGGCACACCTTCTTCCGCCGGAAGTATTGCTTTTTGCCCGTGGCAATTGCTTTATCGCCGCCGGTGGGGCGTTGCGAAGCTGCAATGGGGCGACCGCCTTTTTGCTCTGTTGGCATAACGATTTTCCTCTTATTTCCTGACCATGTTTATTGCGGCTTCTCAGCCGGCGCGGGTGCACCGGGCGCTCCAGGCATCGGCGCTGGGGGTTCGGGCGGCAACAATGGCGATGCAACAGCCGGCGCCGAAACCGGCGGAGCGGGTCTGCGTGCAGCACGTTTTTCGCGAGCTTTCCTGCGCTTCTCAATCCGCTTTAGTTTCTCGTCTATGCGCACGGTAATAAACTTCAGCACCAGATCGGCAACGCGCAGACGCCGCTCCACTTCTTTCACAGTGTCCGGAGTGGCGGAAAACTGAAGCAGGATGTACTGCCCCTCGTTGTACTTCACAACCCGGTAGGCGAGTTTGCGCACGCCCCATTTTTCCGTTTTGTCCAACGTGCCGCCGGCATGGGTGATCACGTTTCGCAGTTGCTCGATGAAAGGATCCACTTCTTCGTCGGTCGCATCGGGACGGACGATGAACAATTCTTCGTATATTCTGTTCATTGTTCCTCTTCTTGTATGCCTCGGGCGCGGCGATTGAATTTCGCCATGGCCTTATCGACGCCTTCGACAACGATGGATTCGACGGCGTCCGCGGTATACGACACCACTTCCTCCACCTCCATCCTCATCTCGCGCCGAAAAGGGGCGAGAACGTAAACCGCTGCGCCTTCGTTCAGGTTTTGCGGGCGTATACCGACCCGAACCCGAGTGAACACGTTCGTGTTCAAAGCAGCGATTATCGACTTGACACCGTTGTGTCCAGCCGCCGAACCGTTCTTCTTGATCCGCAATGCGGTCCACGGAAGATCGAGTTCGTCATACACCACAACCAGGTTCTCGTTCGTCAGGTTCCGATACCGGAGCACCGAGCTGACGCCCGCTCCTGAATTGTTCATGAACGTCTGAGGCTTCGCGAGCATCACACCGAGGTCACGGATCCTGCCGCTTCCTACAAGCGTGTTCCCTTCCCCCTTCGTCAAATGGATCGAGTAGCGCCGGGCAAGCTCGTCAATGACCTTGAACCCGATATTGTGAGGGGTGTCCTGATAACGCGTACCGGGATTCCCCAGTCCCACAATGCAGCGGATGAGGATTGTATGTTCGCCGGCATCGTCGGACGTTTCAGACATTCAAACAACTAACCACTCCCTCGCGGTCGCGGCTCAGTTTATTTCTTCTTGGGGGCGGCGGGTTCTGCTGCAGCACCCTCCTCCTTCTTACCTTTCTTAATCACTTCCGGTTCACCAGCGGGAGCGGCGGCTTCACCGCCAGTGACAGCCGTTGTGGTCTCTTCAGCTCTCAACGAGACCACGTGGGAAATAACCGTATCGGCAGGGCTCAACAGCTTCAGCGAGCCGGGTAGAGAGATGTCGGCCGCACGGATGCTTTGCCCGATCATGAGCTCGGAAACGTCGACCGTGAACTGCTCCGGGATTTCATCCGGCAGGCACTCAACCTGGATCTCGCGAGTGACGATCTCGTGCAGACCGCCCTGGACTTTCACTCCTTTCGGATCGCCCTGGGTCACAACCGGAACGGCAACAGAGATGCGTTTGGAGAGATCGATGCGCTTGAGATCGACGTGAAGCAGCGAATCCTTGATGGGATCGTACTGCCAGTCGACAACCATCACCGGCAGACTATCTTGTTCTCCGAGTCTCAAATTGAAGATAGTGTTGTGGCCCGTCTTACTGTTGAGAATTCGGTTAACCTCCTTCGGATTCACAGCAACCGCCTGTGGTCCTGCAGGACCGCCATAGACAACCGCAGGCATGGAGCCTTTCGCGCGTAGACGGCGCGCCTCGTTTTTGCCACGGGAGTCTCTTTCCTCGGCGGCGATCGTAATATCTCGTCTCATCCCTTTACCTCAAACGAACAGTGTGCTGATGGAGCCGCCCTCGTGGATCGACTGGATTCCGCGCGCCAGAAGCGGCGCAATCGACAGCACGCGAATTTTCCCGCACCTCGCAGCATCGGGCGCTAGCGGAATCGAGTTTGTCACCAACAACTCCTTAACAGGAGAACTGCAAACTCGCTCCACGGCCGGCCCGGAAAGCACGGCGTGCGTCGCACAAGCGCTCACAGTTGTTGCGCCTTGCGCGAGCAGCGCCTCCACACCCTTTACCAGCGTACCCGCCGTGTCTACTAAATCGTCCACTATCAAACAATGTTTCCCGCGAACATCGCCGATAATGTTCATCACCTCGGCGACGTTCGCATCTGTCCGACGCTTATCGATGATCGCCAGCGGCGCATTCAATCGCTTCGCGAAGGCACGAGCGCGCTCCACGCCGCCGGCATCCGGCGAGACGACGGTCAAATCTCGCGGATCGTACCGGTCGTCAAAGTACTCGACCATGACCGGCGCGGCGAACAGGTGATCGACCGGTATGTCGAAAAAGCCCTGGATCTGGGCAGCGTGCAAATCGACCGCAAGAACCCGGTTCGCGCCAGACGTTTCGAGAATGCTGGCGACGAGTTTCGCGGAGATCGGCATGCGCGGCTTGTCTTTCCGGTCCTGCCGCGCGTATCCATAATAGGGTATCACTGCTGTGATGCGTTCCGCACTGGCGCGCTTAAGTGCGTCCAGCATAAGGAGTAATTGCATCAAGTTGTGATCGACCGGCGTGCAGGTCGGTTGGACGACGAAAACGTCCGCGCCGCGCACGTTTTCCTGGATCTGCAGGTAAGTCTCGCCGTCAGCGAACTGTTTGATCATGGCGGAACCCACGGGACAGCCAAGTGCCTGGCAGATCTCGTCCGTAAGCGCCGGATTCGCAGTGCCGCTGAAAATTTTGAATTCGGTGTACAGAGCTCGAACGAGTCTGGGAGCGGCCATCGTACTATCCTTTGCGGCCTGATCTACGGTTGGCAAAACAACTTCCTTCGGCAGCAGATCCGAGCGCGTGACGCCATGCGCGCGCGTATTGCCGCCGCGAAACGAAGCGAACTGGGAACGCCATCAACGCCGGGAAGTCGGCGGCTGCGCGTTCAGCCGCCTCGGCACTTGGAAAAATTCCGAACAGAGCCGATCCACTGCCGGTCATCAGGGCAGGTCTCGCTCCGAGCCGCTGCAACTTCCGCGCCAGATTGGCCAAAGAGGGGTGAGCCCTAAGCACCGGTAGTTGGAAGTCATTAGTCAGCGGGAGAGTGTCCAGACCGGGACGGTCCAGATTCCAGGTAATCGCCTGAAACTCTCTCAGGATAGGGGAGACTGAAGGCGAAGTCAACGAACGGCCGAGACTCCGGTACGCCTCTGGTGTGGAAACGTGGATGCCGGGTGCAACGACGACCACGGCGTGGCGGGGCGGCTGGTCCGGTAACGGGTACAGTTCGGTTCCCCGCCCCAAGCCCAGTGCGGTGCCGCCTTGTAAAAAGAAGGGGACATCGCTGCCTAGCGATTCTGCCAAACGAACCAGGTCCGGATACGGGATTTTCTTGCCGATCAGGGCGGGTAAGGCGAGAAGAACCGCCGCAGCGTTGCTCGAACCGCCACCGAGGCCCGCCCCCAAGGGGATGATCTTCGATAATGCGAAACGAACCCAACCGGAGACCTTCAGGTAATCAAGGAGCAGTTTTGCGGAACGAACTACCAGGTTGTCAGGGATGTAAACCGAGCTACTAACCTCAATGTGAGTTTTCCTGTCAGGCCTGAACTCAATGTGTAACCGATCTTTCAAGTTAATGGTTTGAAAGATAGTTCGGAGTTCGTGGTACCCATCGTCGCGCTTATAAAGGACGCGGAGGTCGAGGTTGAGCTTGGCGAAGCAAGGAACCGTTACGTTCACCGTTCAGTATTGGATGAGCGAGAAAACATTGTAGCCGTTCAGCTTCTGCCTGCCGTTCAGAAATGTAAGCTCTATTACGAAACCAAGCCCGGCAATCCGGCCACCTATGGTCTCAATCAGGCGAGCGACAGCGGAGGCGGTTCCACCTGTGGCTAGAACATCGTCAATGATGAGCACGTTTTGGCCGGGTTCAACGGCGTCGGCGTGAATTTCAAGGGCATCGGTTCCGTACTCAAGATCATATTGAACGCTCTTGACCGTGTGCGGCAGCTTTTTCGGCTTACGCACGGGAACGAAGCCAGCTCCGAGCGCATGCGCCAAGCCAGGTGCGAAAAAGTACCCCCGGGCCTCAATGCCGACTACCAGGTCCACGGGCATATTGCGGTAATGCGCTGCCAACTGGTCAACGGTCTCGCGGAACCCGGCCTTGTTCTTCAACAGCGTAGTGATGTCGTAGAAATTGATTCCGGGCTTCGGGAAATCCGGCACTTCGCGGATGAGTTGCTTTAGGTGATCCGTCGAGAGGCGAGCGGTGGGCGCGGTCATAGTCTGTGGCAGAAGGTGATTGTAGCAGGAGCCAGGCGGCTTCCGCTCAAGGCGTTTTGCGCAGAGCTGAAGCACTCAGAACCGGGGCAGTGAAACGGAATCGATACGTTTAGCGGCGGGTTGAGTACGCGATGGCCCGAACAGCCGTTTCAAAGCGCGGAAAGTGTATCGGAACAACAGGACAGACAAGACCACAGCAGCTACCACGATGCCGAACACGACCGCGGGGTGAAAGGACATGAGCAAAGTGCCAACGAACGCCACGGCATCGCCAATTAAACTGAGTGCAGCATTTGAGAAAGGTTCAGGCGATGTGTTGGCCGCCAGCCTGGTTGCGCTTTTAGCGCCGTGCGAGGTGAGTGCGACACCGCCGCCGAGCAGCATCGCTAATATGCGAACCTGCGGATCAAAATGCGCGAAGGCACTGGCGGCGAGAGCAGCGCCGGCCGGTATGCGAATAAATGTGTGCACCGCGTCCCACACCGAATCGACGACGGGTATTTTGTCGGCGATGAACTGAATGACATACAGCGTAGCCGCAAGTGCGATTACCCAGCCGTGCGCGAGGTATTGAAGGTCGCCCGGGAGCTGCGCGAGGTGAAAGCGTTGTAGAAGGCCCAAGACCAGCACGGTCGCATACAGGTTGATGCCGGACAGCCAAGCCGACCCGAACGCAAACCCGAGCGTGCTTAGATCCACAAAACCGTTATAGCGCCGCCCGATTGGTCCCGTGAGGGCTAGATTGAATGTGTACCGATGCAAGACTTACCGCCGGGACTAATCTTCCGTGCTGAGTTCCTTTCGGAATCCGAAGAGGAGGAACTCCTTTCCTTCATCCGGACTATCGGTTTCCGGAGCTTTCAGATGCACGGCGTGACGGCCAAGCGCCGCATCAAGCAGTATGGCTGGCACTATGCTTTCGGCACTTACCAGCTCACGCGTGCCGATCCGATTCCTGCGGAGTTCAGCAACATCGGGGCGCGCTCGGCGGAGCTTGCGGGCGTCGATTCCGCGGATTGGGCGGAGGCTCTGGTAACGGAGTATGCT